>NZ_JBQHUB010000009.1:0-80522 GCF_052065415.1 Pseudoflavonifractor sp. HCP28S3_F10
TAGTGATTGCCCTCCCTCTGTAGAAGTTGTGTGGTAACTTCATTCTACCACGGGGAGAGAAATCACTATGGATTTTTTACTCAAGTGTCCAACTTGATTTTACAATCAACCATCTTTTAAAAACGATCACAGATTTTATGATAATTATTATAAACTTCCGGAAAGGTTGTGTAAACCCATGGTCGATCACGACATCCATGACTATATGCTGCCCGGCCGCAGGGCCCACCTGGTGGGCATCGGCGGCGTGTCCATGGCCCCGCTGGCGGAGGTGCTCCACGGCATGGGCATGGTCATCACCGGCTCTGACATGCGGGAGGGCCCCACGGTGGAGCATCTCCGCTCCCTGGGCATCCCCATCGCCATCGGCCACCGGGCTGAAAACGTGGGGGAGGCGGAGCTCATCATCCGCACCGCCGCCGTCCATGACTCCAACCCCGAGATCGTCCGGGCCCACGCCAACGGCATCCCGGTCTTTGAGCGGGCCCAGGCCTGGGGCTCCATCATGCGTTCCTACCGCAATGCCCTGTGCATCTCGGGCACTCACGGCAAGACCTCCACCACCTCCATGTGCACCCACATCGCCATGGCCGCTGCCGCCGACCCCACGGTGATGATCGGCGGCACCCTGCCCCTGCTGGGGGCGGGCCACCGGGTGGGCCACGGGGACACCATCATTCTGGAGAGCTGCGAATACTGCAACTCCTTCCTCTCCTTCTTCCCCACCATCGCTGTCATCCTCAACATCGAGGCTGACCATCTGGACTTCTTCAAGGACCTGGACGACGTGGAGCACTCTTTCCGGGCCTTTGCCGACCGGGTGCCGGAAAACGGCCTCATCATCGCCAACCGGGACGACGAGAACACCATGTTCGCCCTCCGGGGGGAGACGCGGCCCATGATGACCTTCGGTCTGGAGGAGGGCGACGTCCACGCCGCCCATCTGGAGTGGCATGACGGGCTGCCCGTCTTTGACGTGGTCTATCAGGGCAAGCCCTTCGCCCACATCGCCCTTCAGGTCCCCGGCATCCACAATGTGAAAAACGCCCTGGCGGCCGCCGCTGCCGCCATCGCCCTTCATTTCCCCGCCGCCGCGGTGGAGAAGGGGCTTTCCGGCTTCCACGGGGCGGGCCGCCGCTTCGAGCACAAGGGCGATTACCACGGCGCCGAAGTCTATGATGACTACGCCCACCACCCCGGAGAGCTCAAGGCCCTCTTCGCCGCCGCCCGCCGTCTGGGCTACCAGCGGATCATCTGTGCCTTCCAGCCCCACACCTACAGCCGCACCCACGCCCTGTTCCACGAGTTTGCCCAGGTGCTGCGGGAGCCCGATATCACCCTGCTGGCCGAGATCTTTGCCGCCCGGGAGACCAACGACATCGGCATCTCCTCCCGGGACCTGTGCCGGGAGATCCCGGGCAGCCGGTACTTCGCCACCCTGCCGGAGGTCACCGCCTGCCTGCGGGAGCTGGCCCGGCCCGGCGATCTCATTCTCACCGTGGGCGCCGGCGACATCTACACTGTAGGCGAGGCTCTGGTGTCTGAGAAAGACTGACTGTTTCCCCATACCTGCTTCCTCGCGGGCCGTCCTCCGGGCGGCCCGCGTTTTCTTTTCTCCCCGCGCTCCCTTCTTCTTGACAAACCGGCAGTTTTCCAGTAGAGTCATCCTGACAGAAGGAGGGATGAGCTTGCGTGAGAAAGAGATATTCGACCTGGTGCTGCTGCTGGGGGAGACCATGCTCTCCAGCGGCGGCGAGATTTTCCGCACCAACGAGCTGATGAGCGGCGCCGCCCGGCGGTTCGGACTGCGCCAGTGCAGCGTGTTCACCATTGCCAACGGCATCTTTCTCTCCGCCGTGGTGGAGGGGGAACACTATTCCTGCCAGGTCAGGCACATCCCCCTCCATTCCATCCATCTGGCTCAAGTGGAGGCCATGAACGACCTGTCCCGCCGCATTGCCGCCGGGGCCCTCACCCCCGAGGAAGCCCACAGGGAAGTCCTGCGGATCCGGGACATCCGGGGCGCCGGGCCGCTGGCCCAGACTCTGGCCTCCGGCGTGGGCGCCGGGTGCTTCTGCTTTCTCTTCGGCGGCTGCCTCAGGGACTGCGCCATGGCCTTTCTGGCCGGGCTGCTGCTCTACGCCTTCCTGCTGGGCGTCTGCAGCCGGTTCTCCGTGCGCAAGGTCATGTCCAACATCCTCAGCAGCGCCCTGGTCACCCTCTTCTGCTGCCTGATGTTCCGCCTGGGGGTGG
Organism: Pseudoflavonifractor sp. HCP28S3_F10; assembly: GCF_052065415.1. NCBI lineage: Bacteria > Bacillati > Bacillota > Clostridia > Eubacteriales > Oscillospiraceae > Pseudoflavonifractor > Pseudoflavonifractor sp. HCP28S3_F10. Next base: position 2,254 of record NZ_JBQHUB010000009.1, read on the forward strand.
GGCCCCATCTGGACAAGATGATCATCGGCTCCATCTTCCCCCTGGTCCCCGGGGTGGCCCTGACCATCGCGGTGCGCAATTTTATGGAAAACGACTACATCGCCGGTCTGGTCCGGCTGACCGACGCGGTGCTGGTGGCGGGCTGCATCGCGGTGGGAGTGGGCAGCGTGCTCACTGTGTGGAACCATGTGCTGGGAGGGATCGCCCTGTGAATCCGATGCAGCTCATATGGGAGGTACTGGCCGCGGCGGCGGGCACCGTGGCCTTCTCCGTTTTGTTTCAGGCGCCGCCCCGCCACTTTCCCTACTGCGGCCTGGTGGGGGCCATTGGCTGGCTGGTATACCGGCTGGTGGGCCTGTGGACCGCCTCTCCGGTGCTGGCCACCTTTGTGGCCACGCTGGTCCTCACCGCCTGTTCCCGCTGGTTCTCCACACTGCGGCGGACCCCCACCCTTCTCTTCCTGGTGTGCGGCATCTTCACTCTGGTCCCCGGCGCCGCCATCTACAACACCGCCTATCACATCTTCATGGATCATCCCCTCCAGGCCTCCGAGGCGGCCTCCACCACCCTGAAGCTGGCCGTGGCCATCGCCCTGGGCATCCTGGCGGCCTACTCCCTGCCCGACCGGCTCTTCGGCTGGAAGCGGAACGTGGACACCCGGGACTCTGCCCCCCTGTAATGAACAGGTCCGGAGCGCGAAACGCGCTCCGGACCTTTGTATCTATGGCATCTGTTCATACCGCTTTCGTCCCGCGGTGCTGGGGATGCCCAGCTCCTCCCGGTACTTGGCCACCGTCCTGCGGGAAATGGGGCAGCCCTCCCGCTCCATCCGCTCACACAGCTTCTGGTCAGACAGGGGCCTGGCCTTGTCCTCCCCGTCGATGAGGCGGCGCAGCAGGGCCTTGGCCCGGTCGGGGGTCGCGTCCCCCGACCCGCTCTCTCCCAGCTTGCGGGAGAAAAAGTAGGTCAGCGGATAGGTGCCCCGGTCGCACTGGAGGTATTTATCCCTCAGCGCCCGGCTCACCGTGGACTCATGGACCCCCACCCGACCGGCCACGTCGGCCAGGGTCATGGGCACCAGATGGCCGGGACCCCGGCGGAAGAACTCCTCCTGCAGCTCCAGGATGCACCGGGCGCAGGCGAGCAGGGTGCTCTGCCGCTGTTCGATGCTGTGCATCACCCATTTGGCCTGCCGCACCTTGTCGCTCAGATAGTCCTGCACCTCCTGCTCCCCGCTCTCCTTCAGCATCCGGGTATAGTACCCGCTCAGGCTCAGCGTCGGGATGCCCGTGCGGCAGGGCTGGACCTCAAAGTGGTCATACTGCCATGACACAATCAGATCGGGGGTCACATAAGAAGTCTCCTCCCGGCCGGCGAAACCCGCTCCCGGCCGGGGGTCGAGCCCCCGGATGCGGTCGCAGGCCGCACGCACAGCGGCGGCGTCAGCGCGCAGGGTACGGGCGATCAGGCCGTACTGATTCCGGGCCAGGGGCTCCAGGCACTCCTGCACCACCCGCAGCGCCAGATTGTCCCGGGGATATTTCCGCCGCAGCTGGATGCACAGGCACTCGTTCAGGCCCCGTGCCCCCACCCCCGCCGGGTCCAGGGACTGGAGGACCTCCAGCGCCCGCTCCATCACCGGCAGGGGCAGGCGGGCAGCCTCCGCCAGCGCAGGCAGATCCTCGTCCAGCCATCCGCTGCGGTCCAGGCTCTCGGCCAAAAAGACCGCCCCCTCCCGCACCCCGCTCTCCAGCTTCAGGCCCCGGAGCTGGAACAGGAGATGGCCGTACAGGCTACGCTCCTCATCCTCCACCACTCCCAGGTCAGCCAGGGGGGCGTCCTCGTCGTCCTGCTGATAATAGGCATGGTTCTGCCGGTCGCTGCTCTGGAGCCATTCCAGCTTCCGCCTGAGGTCCGCGAATTCCTCCCGGCTGTGCTCTTTGTGGTCCTCCGCCTCCAGCACCGGGTTCTCCTGGAGGGTCTTTTCCACAAATTCGGCCAGCTCCTGAGCCCCCATCTGCAGGATCTCCATGGACTGGATCATCATGGGAGAGAGGACCTGGGCCTGTTTTTGTACGACCTTCAGTTCCATCCGAATCACCTTACCGAATGCTTCTCCGCCGCCGAGAAGGCGGCTGGCCAAGTGAAGCTATTGTACCGCGGGCACAAGTTTCACTAAGCTCCCCACCGCTGGCGCGGCGGCTCGCTAAGTGAAGCTATTGCACCACAGGCACAAGTTTCACTAAGCTCCCCACCGCTGGCGCGGCGGCTCGCTAAGTGAAGCTATTGTACCACAAGGGCTGTTTTATTTCAATCGCCGCCTGAACTTGGCATATCCCTTGCTCTGTGATGTGATACTAAAACCTGTTAAAAAGCTTGAAAAGCTTTTTACAGCGCGAAGCGCGTCAGGTTTTTATGAGACGCCGCCACAAGGTACGGTATGCGCAGAGCGCAGGGAGGATTGAGAGATGAAGCGTTCACTAAGGGACTGGCGGGACGTGGGGGACGGGGAGTGTGCCGTCCAGCCTGGGTTCCATCCGTTCGGCCTCTGTCCAGTTTATGGGACAGGGTGTGACCGGGAGAAATGCGAACACTGGAAGCATGACATACCGACAGGAGGGAGCCACTACATGACCAGGGAGGAAAGGCGAACAGCCCGCTTTCAGGAGGGAGCCAGGGCCATGACAGCGGACGAGCGGGAGGCCATGAGAGCCGCCCTGGACGCCGCCATGGAGCTGAAAGACCCGCTCGAGAGGTGGAGCATCCTGGACGCCATTGAGGGCGTGGGAGCCGCGGCGGGCCGCTCAGAACAGCGCCGCAGGAGCGATGCCGCCACGGACAGGAAGCGCCGCCAGCTGGTGGGAGCCAGGATACCTTCAGACATGGCCGAGCGTTGCCGGGACTGCGCCGCTCGAACAGGCGTTTCATTGTACCGCTGGGTATACGATGCCCTGGTCAAGGCCATGGAGGAAACACAATAGCTTGTGGTTATCCTGGTGGCCTGGTACAATATGGAGGGCACGTGCGGCGGGCATGACGGCCCGCCCGCCGCAGGGGAAGCGCCCGAGCCCTTAGGGGCCTCCTACCGGTAGCCTGGCAAAGTAAGCCTCGCGCACTCCCATTGTACCGCCCCGTCAAGGGTTTCACGAGCGGGCTTGCGCCCGCCCTTGACTGGGGCGGTGCATGGGAGATGCCCCGAGGCTTCGGGAGCCAGATACAAGGAGGACTTGAACATGATTTCAGCCAACATCCCCAACAGCGTCCGAAAGGCCGTGTACCGCCGCGACGGGTACCGGTGTGCCCTCTGCGACAGCCCCAAGTACATCCAGATTCACCACGCCGTGCCGCGCTCCAGGGGCGGCGGCAACACGCCACACAACCTAATCTGCCTCTGCGCCGATTGTCACGCCGCCTGCCACGGCATAGACCTGCGCAACACAGGAGCGGACGGCACAGACCTGAAGATGGAAATGGAACTGGACGTGGTGAGCTACCTGGCAGACCTCTACGCCGAACAGGGGGAGACCTGGGATCCCTGGGAGAAGCGGTAGAAGGAGCGGGGCCTCCTGCGGGAGGCCCCGATTTCCAATAGATTTCCGGATGAACTACAACAAAACAAGGTATTTTGCTGGGTTTGCTTGCGCAAACCGCATCAAAATATGATGTTTTGTTGAGTTCATGGGGTGGTTTGGGGGGCACTGGCCCTCCCCGGCGGCCGCCCGTTGGGCCGCTCGGGGCCGGGCTTCCTGGCCCTGTAGTGTGTGCCTCGGGGCTTACGCCGTGGCGCACAGCGCCCCGGCCTGCCGGAAAAAGCCGGCTTTTGCTTTTTATAGCGCGAAGCGCGTCAGGTTTTTATGAGACGCCGTGACGCACGTATGTGCGGCACGAGCGTGCACAGCACGCGGGATTTCAAATAAAGCATTTTATTTGAAATCAGTATGAGGACAAAAAAACCGCGCCGCGGGACATCCCGCGGCGCGGTGCTGTGTTTCTCAGGCCCTGCGGCTGTTCCGGCTCAGTTTCACACAGGTCATGATGACGCCGAAGAGGAACCAGTAGATGAACATGTTCCGGGGGTAGAACCAGGTGTACTCGGCCACGCCGATGACCAGGATGCCGCAGAAGGCGCCCAGCGCGGCGGCCAGGATATGCCGCACCTGACGGTCCATGGTCTGATAATAGGCCTTCACGCCGCTCTTGAGTCCATGGAGCAGCACCGCCAGATAGGAGATCAGGCCCAGGATGCCGGTCTCGCCCCACATCTGGAGATAGTTATTGTGGGTGTGAATGGGGAAGCTGCCGTCGAACATGGCGGGGTAAGCCCGGAAGGTCCGCTGCATTACGTCGGTGCCCAGGCCCACGCCCCGGTACCAGTAGTCCTTCATCAGGGTAGCCGAGGCGTCGTAGATGGCGAAGCGGTAGCTGGTGGAGGAATCCTTCATATTGCCGATGGTGAGGATGCGGTTATAGATGGTCTCAGGCAGGAAGGGGATGGCGCACACGCCGGCCACCGCCATCACGGGGATCAGGCGCCAGTTCTCCAGCGCGATGAACACCATCACCGCCAGCGCCAGGCCGATCCAGCCGGAGCGGGAGTAGGTAAAACCGATGGCTGCCACACAGGGGATGAGGGCCGCAGCCGACCACAGCCTGCCGCGCCACCCCTTCGCCCCCAGGAAGAGGGCAAAGTCCAGGGGGATGAGCATCACCAGTAGCTCGGCAAAGTTATTGGGGTTGTCAAAGAAGGAATAGACCCGGCCGGGCATGCCGTAGTTGAGGGTCATATCCTGCTGGGAAGCCACCACCTCCACCCCTACGTAGCTCTGATAACAGCCGTAGAGGGCGGCCACCGTGATGCCGCACACCGCCAGCGCGATGACCAGGCGGAGCTGCTCCACCTTCTGCACCGAGCTCACCACCAGCAGCACCAGCAGGAAGGCCGTGGCGTGGAAGAGGAAGAACCGCAGGGACAGGCGGCTGGACAGGCTGGTGACAAAGGCGCCGCCGATGCACATCAGGTAAAAGACCATGTAGGGGCCCAGCAGTCCGGCCTCCAGCCGGAGCCTGGGCCGTGCGGCGCTGCCCAGGACGAAGAGAATGGTCAGCCCCACCGCGCCCATCAGGCCGTAGAGATTGTTCCACATACTGTGGGGCGCCACCAGCATGACCAGCAGGAAGAGCCCCAGGAACAGGAAGCTGGCTCCGCCCACGGCGGAGACCAGACGGAAGGCGATACTGCCGTCCCAGATCCGTTTTCCCGCCCGGTAGAGCCATCTGGCCAGGGCGCAGGGCAGATTGAGCACCAGCGTGAAGAGGGTGCGGACCAGGCTGTCCGGCCAGCTTTTGACCAGCCGTCCCTCCCGCCAGACGAACTGGCACAGGGCGCTGCCCTGGACCCACCGGACCACGGCCCGGCCCATCCGGTCCAGTGCCCGGCCCAGATTGCTCCCGCTCCAGGCGCCGGCGAGGACGCACCAGAGCCGCAGGAAGAAGCCTGCGAAGATACTGTTTTCCGCGATCGACATGGGCCGCTCCTATCTGTTCATGGCCGCCTGATAGGCGGCGAAGGTCTTGTCCATCCACTTGTGGATCTCAAACTTCTCGTCGATGGTACGCAGAGCCCCCTGACGGCAAGACTCCAGCAGTTCCTTATCCTCCATCAGGCGCTTCATGGCGTCCGACATGGAGACCGGGTCGTCGTACTTCACCAGCAGTCCGCAGCCGGCCTCGTCGTTGACGATGTCCCGGTTGCCGCCCATGTCGGTGGCAATGACGGGCAGACCGGCGGCCATGGCCTCGATGATGAGGTAGGACAGGGCCTCGTGCTCCGAGGAGTTGACGTACAGGTCGGAGCCCTTGTAGAGGTTCTTGATGTCCTTGCGGAAGCCGATGAACTTCACGCAGTCCTCCAGGCCCAGTTCTTTGACCTGGGCCTTGGCCGGCTCCAGCAGGGGGCCGTCCCCCGCCAGCACCAGGGTGAAGGGCACGCCGGTGATGGTGGTCAGCCGCTTCACCGAGTCGATGAGGTACTTGTGTCCCTTGTCCCCGGCAAAGCGGGAGGCGCAGAGCATCACGAAACGGTCATCGCTCAGCCCCAGCTCCTGCCGCAGGGTGGATTCCGACCGGTCCCCCGCCCACACCGCCGGGTCCACCGAGTTGAAGATGACCTGGATGCGCTCGCCCGACCAGCCGTTCCGGATGAGCTGTTCCCTGCCCCGGTTGCACACGGCGATCATCTGGTCCTGCCGCTTGTCCATCCAGCGGTTGGAGAGCCGGGTCACCGCGTCGTTGGCCATGACGAAGTGGTTGGTATAGATTACCCGGATGTGGGGATTGTATTTCTTGGCCAGCAGGGCGGTATAGTGCTCCCGCAGGTAGTGGCAGTGGACCAGGTCGATGTCCCACTCCTTACAGAGGGCGGCCAGCTCCCTGGCAGCCCTGAAGTCGAAGCGGCGGCGCATCTCGATCCGGCGGCAGGGCACGCCCAGCGCCTCCAGCCGCTCCACCAGCAGTCCCCCCTCGTTGTAGGCAAAGTGGGCCTCCACCTTTGTGTGGTTCAGGTAGCGGACCAGCGTCTCCACATACCGCTCGGTGCCGGCTTTCCCGGCGAAATTCAGCAAATAGAGGACCTTCATCATGGGAAGGATGCCTCCCTTTCTCTCTTGTACTCAGGCACAGAGCCTTATTCTTTATTGTACCGTCAAAGCCCCGGTTTGTCCACTGTTTCTTCCTGTCCCGTCTGCCGGAAAAAGCGGGTGGCGCGTCCGCGTCCCCTGTGATACAATGGAGAAAACCGCTCAAATACCATTTAAGGAGGAATCTCTATGCCCACTCCCCACATCGAAGCGCCCGAGGGCGCCTACGCCAAGACCGTCCTCATGCCCGGCGATCCCCTGCGGGCCAAATTCATCGCCGAGACCTTTCTCACCGATCCCGTTCAGGTCAACGGCGTACGCGGCATGCTGGGCTACACCGGCGCATACAAGGGCGTGCCTGTGTCGGTCCAGGGCAGCGGCATGGGCTGCCCCTCCATGGGCATCTACTCCTATGAGCTCTTCCACTTCTACGGCGTGGAGAACATCATCCGGGTGGGCACCACCGGCTCCATCCAGGAGGGGCTGTGCATCGGCGACCTGGTCATCGCCCTAGGGGCCTGCGGCAACTCCCACTTTGCCGGCCAGTACCAGCTCCCCGGCCTCTTCGCCCCCACCGCCTCCTTCCCGCTGGTAAAGACCGCCGAGGCCATCGCCGCTGAGCGGGGGCTGCGCTGCGCGGTGGGCAACGTGTGCAGCAACGACACCTTCTATGACGACATCTCCCCGGTGGAGGCCTGGCGCAAGATGGGTGTACTGGCCTTTGAGATGGAGTCCACCGCCCTGTACTGCAACGCCGCCCGGGCGGGGAAGAACGCCATGACCCTGCTCACCGTGTCTGACGAGCTGCTCACCCACCGCGAGACCTCCTCCCAGGAGCGGCAGACCGCCTTCACCGCCATGATGGAGGTGGCGCTGGAGACCGCGGCCCGTCTGGCGTAAGGAAGTCCGCCCATGATCCAGATTAACAGTCTTTCCCTGCCGGTGGGCGGTACGCCCGAGCAGCTCAAAAAGCGGGCGGCCCGGGTGCTGGGCGTTCCCCCGGGGGACATCGGTGAGCTGCGGCTGATCCGCCAGTCCATCGACGCCCGGAAGAAAAACGACGTCCACCTGGTCTGCTCGGTGCAGGTCAGCGTCCCCCGGGAGGACCGGGTGCTGGCCCGGTGCCGGTCCAGGCAGGTGTCAAAGGTGGAGCGGAAGCCCTACCGCTTCCCCCCGGTGCGCCGGGCCTCCTCCCTCCGCCCGGTGGTGGTGGGCATGGGCCCCGCCGGGCTCTTCGCCGCCCTCACGCTGGCCCGGAACGGCATCCCCGTCACCGTGCTGGAGCGGGGCCGGGATGTGGACGAGCGGGCGCAGGACGTGGAGCATTTCTGGCGCACCGGCGCCCTCTCCCGCACCTCCAATGTGCAGTTCGGCGAGGGGGGCGCAGGCACCTTCTCCGACGGGAAGCTCACCACCGGCACCCATGACAGCCGCATCCCCGCCGTGCTGGACGCGCTGGTGGAGTTCGGCGCCCCCGCCGACGTGGCCTGGAGCCACAAGCCCCACATCGGCACCGACATCCTCCGCCAGGTGGTGAAAAACCTCCGGCTGGAGCTCATCCGCCTGGGGTGCGACGTGCGCTTTGAGAACAGGCTCACCGCCATCCACACCCGAAAGGGCAGGGTCTGCGGTATTACCGTCATGACCGAGACCGGCCCCTATGAGCTGCCCTGCGACACGGTGATCCTGGCCCCCGGCCACTCGGCCCGGGACACCTTCGCCATGCTCCGCGAGATGGGCCTGCCCATGGAACGGAAAAATTTTGCCATCGGCGTGCGTATTGAACACAAACAGGCCGACATCAGCGCCGCCCAGTTCGGCGATGTGTGGGACAAGCTGCCCCCGGCGGACTACAAGCTCTCCTGCCATCTGCCCTCGGGCCGCTCGGCCTACACCTTCTGCGTCTGTCCCGGCGGGCAGGTGGTGGCCGCCGCCTCGGACTACGGCCAGGTGGTCACCAACGGCATGAGCTGCCGCGCCCGGGACGGGGAGAACATCAACGGCGGCTTCCTGGTGGGCGTAGGGCCGGAGGATTTCCCGGGAGATGACCCGCTGGCCGGCGTGCGCTTTCAGGAGCAGTGGGAGCGGGCCGCCTGGGACTTGGGCACCGGCGGTCTTGCTCCGCTCTTTCAGGAGGAGACCCCCATCTTTCACGCCCCCTCCCAGACCGTGGGGGACTTTCTGGCGGGGCAGCCCTCCCAGGGGCCGGGGAAGGTGCTCCCCACCTACCGGCCCGGCGTCACCTGGACCGACCTCTCCCGCTGCCTGCCCGATTATGTGGCCGGCGCCCTGCGGGAGGCTCTCCCCCTCTTCGACCGCAAGGTAAGGGGCTTCGCCAGCCCCGACGCCGTCCTCACCGGCGTGGAGACCCGCTCCTCCTCCCCCGTGCGCATCCTGCGGGGGGAGGATCTGCAATCCACCGGCCTCCGGGGCCTCTACCCCTGCGGCGAGGGGGCGGGCTACGCCGGCGGCATCGTGTCTGCCGCCGTGGACGGGGTCCGGGTGGCCGAGGCGGTGGCCACGGCGGAGTAAGTTCCTTCCCCTCTTTCTCAACCAAAAACGTCCGGAGCGCCAGTGGCGCTCCGGACGTTCTTATTCTGTTCCGGCTCCGGCTCAGATCCGGGCCACGCCGCTCTCCCGGGCGGCCTGGGCCACCGCGGCGGCCACCGCGTCCTTCACTCTGGGGTCGAAGGCGGCGGGCAGGATGTACTCGGCGCTGAGCTCCTCATCAGACACCAATCCGGCCAGGGCCCTGGCGGCGGCCACCTTCATGGCGTCGTTGATATCGCTGGCCCGCACGTCCAGCGCCCCCCGGAAGATGCCGGGGAAGGCCAGCACGTTGTTGACCTGGTTGGGATAGTCGCTGCGGCCGGTGGCCACCACGGCGGCGCCGCCGGCTCTGGCCTCGTCGGGGAATATCTCGGGGGTGGGGTTGGCGCAGGCGAAGATGATGGCGTCCTTTGCCATGGTCTGCACCATCTCCTTCGTCAGGGTGCCGGGGGCGGACACGCCGATGAACACATCGGCCCCACGGATGACCTCCGCCAGGGTCCCCTTCTCCCGGTGGGCGTTGGTGATCTTCGCCATCTCGGCCTTGATGGGGTTCAGGCCCTCCCGGCCCTCGTAGATGGCGCCAGCGCGGTCGGTCATGACCACGTTCTTCAGGCCCATGCTGATGAGCAGCCTGATGATGGCGATGCCGGCGGCCCCCGCGCCGGAGGTGACGATCTTCACGTCCTCGATCTTCTTGCCCACCAGCTTCAGGGCGTTGAGCAGTCCGGCCAGGGTGATGACGGCGGTGCCGTGCTGGTCGTCGTGGAAGATGGGGATGTCGCACTTCTCCTTCAGCTTCCGCTCGATCTCAAAGCAGCGGGGGGCGGAGATATCCTCCAGATTCACGCCGCCGAAGGAACCGGCCATCAGGGCCACCGCGTTCACGATCTCGTCCACGTCGTGGCTGCGCACGCACAGGGGGATGGCATCCACGCCGCCGAAGGCCTTGAAGAGCACGCACTTGCCCTCCATCACCGGCATGCCGGCCTCGGGGCCGATGTCGCCCAGGCCCAGCACGGCGGTACCGTCGGTGACCACGGCCACCGTGTTCCACCGGCGGGTCAGTTCATAGCTCTTGTTCACATCCTTCTGGATCTCCAGGCAGGGCTGGGCCACGCCGGGGGTATAGGCCAGAGAGAGGGCCTCCTTGCTGTCCACCGCCGCCCGGGGGGTGACCTCCAGCTTGCCCTTCCACTCATAGTGAAGACGAAGCGATTCCTTTGCGTAATCCATGTTGATAGCCTCCTTGCTGTATGACGGGCTCTGATCGCCGCCGCGCCTGCTCCGCCGCAGCGCAGCGGGTGGTGCGGATATATTATAGCGGAGCTTTTCCTCTTTTTCCACTCTTTCCGCGCATCTGAAAAACAATTTGACATTGGGGCTGTTTCGTGCTACTCTGATATCGATTTTATTCGATATGAGGTGATCCCATGCCCTCCCCCTACCGGGAACAGGTCAGGGTCTTCCGGGCCTTCTGTGATGAGAACCGCCTGCAGATCCTCCAGCTCCTTCGCAGCGGCGAAAAATGCGCCTGCGTCCTGCTGGAGGACCTGCACATCAGCCAGTCCACCCTCTCCCACCACATGCAGATCCTCTGCGACTCCGGCATGGTGGAAGCCCGCCGGGAGGGCAAATGGACCCACTACTCCATCAGCGAGGCGGGCAGCCGCCGGGCGGCCCAGCTGCTGGTGGAACTGCTCAGTCCCACCGGCGGCCTCTCCTGCGCCTGCGGGACAGGCTGCGAAAATGACGAAAAGGAGCGTGTCTGAATGGACTCCAAACGCATCAAGCTCTATGTACTCACCGGCTTTCTGGGCGCGGGCAAGACCTCATTGCTGCTTCACCTGCTGGACGCCATGGAGGGCCGGAAGATCGGCATTATCCAGAACGAATTCGGCAAGCTGGGCATCGACGGGGACATTCTCCGCCGGGACGGCATCGCCATGACCGAGATCGGCCGGGGCTCTATCTTCTGCTCCTGCCTGAAGCTCACCTTTGTCCAGGCTTTGGCCGAGCTGAGTAAGCAGGATCTGGAATACGTGTTCGTGGAGAGCTCCGGCCTGGCCGATCCCTCCAATATCGAGGAGATCCTCGGCGCCGTGGCCGTTCTGGCCGGGGAGGTGTATGAGCTTCGCGGGGTGATCTGCCTGGTGGACGCCCTCCACTTCCCGGAGCAGCTCTCCGACGTGGAGACGGTGGACCGCCAGCTGGCCCACTGCCACCTGGCCGCGGTGAACAAGACCGACCTGGTAAGCCCCGATCAGCTCCGGCAGGTACTGGAGGCCGTGGAGAAGGTCAATCCCGTCTGCGCGGTGGCGACCTGTGTGGACGGCGATATCGGCACCGCCTTTCTGGACCAGGACCTGATGGCCCGCCAATGGGCACCCTGTGAGGACTCCCTCAACCGGCCGGACAACAAGCCCAAGAGCATCTCCCTGTGGTTCCAGGGGGAGCTGCCCCGGCCCCGGCTGGACGCCTTCCTCGCTGCCGTGCTTCCCTCCTGCTACCGCATCAAGGGCTTCTTCCATCTGGAAGAGGGCTGGCGGCAGGTGGACGTGGTGGAGGAGCTGGTGGACTACCGGCCCTGTCCGCCCCATGAGGAGTCCCAGCTGGTCTTTCTCTCCAAGATCGGCCCCCAGGTCATCCGGGTGGTCGACCAGGCTTGGCGGGACACGGTGGGCCTTCCCATGAAACTGAAGAATTGAGGTGCATCCATGGATATCAAAGTCATCGGCAGCGGCTGCCCGGATTGCAGCCGCCTTTATGAGAACACCTGCCGGGCCGTGGAGCGGCTGGGTCTGGAGGCCCGCGTGGAGAAGGTACAGGATCTGATGGATATCGTCCGCCTGGGCGTGATGAGCGCCCCCTCCCTGATGGTGGACGGCGTGCTGGTCCTCAGCGGCCGGGTGGCGGGCGTGGACCAGATCGCCGCCCTGCTCTCCGCCGCCCGGGACTGAAGGTGACCGCCATGTCCGATATCATTGAGATCCGGGACCTGAACGCTCCCGGGCTGGAGGTCTTTACCCATCTGACCGAGGCCCAGCTCCGCAACCGTCTGGAGCCGGAGAAGGGCGTGTTCATCGCCGAGAGCCCCAAGGTCATCCAGCGTGCCCTGGACGCCGGATGCGTCCCCATTTCCCTGCTGATGGAGCGCCGGCACATCGAAGGCCAGGCCCGGGAGATCATCGCCCGCTGCGGCGGCGTGCCCGTCTACACCGGGGACCGGGAGCTGCTCTCCACGCTCACCGGCTACCAGCTGACCCGGGGCGTGCTGTGCGCCATGCGCCGTCCCCCGCAGCCCGGCATGGCGGAGCTGTGCGCCGGGGCCCGCCGGGTGGCCGTGCTGGAGGGCATCGTGGACTCCACCAATCTGGGTGCCATCTTCCGCTCGGCGGCAGCTCTGGGAATGGACGCCGTACTGCTCACCCCCACCTGCTGCGACCCTCTGTGCCGCCGGGCGGTACGGGTGAGTATGGGCACGGTCTTCCAGGTGCCCTGGACCCGCATCGGCAGAGAGAGCGGCGACTGGCCCCACCCCGGTCTGGAGCAGCTGCAGGCCCTGGGCTTCCAGACCGCCGCCATGGCCCTGAACGACACCTCCGTCAGCATTGAGGACCCCCGCCTGGCCGGGACGGACAAGCTGGCCATCGTGCTGGGCACCGAGGGGGACGGCCTCTCCCCCCACACCATTGCCGCCTGCGACTACACGGTGCGCATCCCCATGTCCCACCAGGTGGACTCCCTCAATGTGGCCGCCGCCAGCGCGGTTGCCTTCTGGCAGCTCCGGGTACGGTAGCACCCGGCTTTTCCAGACATATCAAGACCTCCCGTCCCTATGGGACGGGAGGTCTTTTTTCTCGTTACAGGGCCTTTCTCAGGTATTCCGCCGGGATGGCCTCCCACCGTCTTTCATGACGCTTCCTACCAGACCAGCGGGATCATCCGGTATTTGACCTTTTCCTTGTAAGCCCGGTATCCGGGCAGGCCGTTCTCCAGCACCTGCTCTTCATTTCTGATCCGCCTGGCCAGTATGGCCGGGACAAACAGGAAAGGGATCACGGCGACTCCGGACCCCAGTACCAGAGGCATGGAGAGAAACAGAAGCGCCACAGCGGCGTACATGGGGTGCCGCACGACACCGTACAGTCCGGTGTCGATGACTTTCTGGTCCTTCTGGATCTCCACCGTACGGGAGAGGTAGGCATTTTCCCGCATGACTTCAAGATACAGCCCATAGGCGGCGCAGAACAGCACCACGCCAACCGCCACGGCGGGAAGAGGCAGCGCCGTCCAGCCAAAGCGGAAGTCCAGCCCCGCCAGCACAAATCCGGCGATAAACACAAGCGCGGACAGTCCGATCACCTTTTTCTGCTCCGGCTCACTCTCTCTGCTGTTCAGCCGCTTCCGCAGCAGATCGGGGGCCTTCACATACAGCACCGTCCCCACGACAGGCATGGGGATAAAGAGCAGCGCCAGCAGCCGCCACGCCCCCGGATAGTGCCAGGTGCCTGCCGGCAGGAAGAGCAGCAGCCCCATGGCCGCCAGACCCGACAGCAGCTTGAGCCCCGCCTGCGTCATCAGTTTCATACGACTATCCTTTCCATCTCTCCCCATGTCGGGGCGTCAAACGCTTTATGTTCCAATTTTCCCCCTGCTCTGCGCAGCCGCCATCACGGCCCTGTATATCCATTCCTCCCGATCGGCTGTTTTTCGCTTTTACAGACAGCTCTTATTCACTTAACACACTTTCGGCGATCTCCCGAAAGGCCTTCCCCTTTTCCCCGGGCGTACTGCACAGGGCCTCCGCCCGGGCCATGATCTCCCGCAGGGTCTCCAGATCCTGCTGAAGGAACAGCTCGCAGAGATACCGTTTCATCCTGCCGTTGTTGTATTGCTCCAGGGCCACGGTAAGCAAGTCGGCCCTGGCCTCGTATTCCCGCAGCCAGAGGTCAAATCCCCTCTCCGCCACCGCCCGGCAGGTACGCTCCTTGGCATGGCCCGTGTTCAGATCGCTGAAGTCCCCCATCCTGCCCAGCTTCACACAGGGAAATTCCCCGCACAGGCCGCAGTGATCCAGTCCCTTTTCCCGGATACAGCGGTGGACCTTGCAGGGCTCGGTGTAGTAACCGTCGTGAGAACAGCCGGGACACCGGCTCTTTCCCCCGGTCCGGTACCGGCTGCACAGGGCGCAGGGCATCCCACAGTATCCATAGGCGTATTCGCTCATGGTCCCTCCTTCAGCGCTTGCGCTCGGAAAAGGCCCATGCCTCCCGCAGCCAGCCCATCAGTTCACCGTCGATCTGCCCCGTCTCGGATATCAGCACATGGTGGGTCCAGCGGTTGGGATAAGGCTCCACTGCCACGGCCACCCGGGGCGAATCCAGCCGGCAGGGCAGCCCGATGGTTACCACGATACAGTGCTCCGGCCAATTTTTCTTCCTCCGCACCGGCAGGGATGCGGCGGCAAAGAGATGCCTGCCGTAAAAGCTGATCTGGCTCTTCTGCACCTTGACGGTCCCGTCCGGAAATTCTGCCTCCATCCGCCGGAACAGCGCCTCGTACAGCGACAGTTCCAAAGGCTTGCCTTCAAAATAAAACAGCATGTCGGCATAATAGTGCTCCGAAGTATTCACGGCCGGTCCTCCCTTCAATGGATATCTTCATTATACCATACCGGCCGAAAGTGAGAAAGCCGGTATCGCTGTTTTCCCGGCTCCCTCACTTGCCATTTCTTATTAGAACATCCGCCGGCGCAAATAGAATGAGGTCAAAGCGCGCCTGGGCGGATCGAACTTTTTTACACAGTCTTTTTCTGATATGGAAAGTGCCTGATCCTATTCCCATTGAAAAAACCGGATGGCCAACCCCGTACACAGGATCATCACGCCGGTCATGACCGCCGCAGGCAGCAGCACATTTCCCGCGGAGATACCCAGGAAGGCGTTTTTCATCAGAGTGATGCCCTGAGTCAGGGGGAACAGGCTGACGGCCTTCTGCATCATCCGGGGCATCACCTCCACCGGCAGTGTGGTTCCGGAGAAGATCAGCATCGGAAAATAAAGAATAGAGGCGATGACTCCGGCCTGTCTGGAATTTTTTGCAAGGCCGCCCACCAGCATGCCGATGCTGAGGGTGGACAGCATGGTGATGAGCCAGCTTCCGAGAAAGGCCCAGACAGAGCCGTGGATCCTGACCTTCCAGAACAGGGCAGCCGTGATCCCGAGCGTCGCAAGGGATGCCGCACAGTACAGGATGTAGACCGTCAGCTCCGCGCCCAGCAGCAGCGCGGGGCTGACAGGCGTGACGCGGAACCGTTTGAGGATCTTGCGCTCCCGGTAGTCGGAGACCACCAGCGGCAGCCCCATCAGGCCGCCGGCGCACATGGAAACGGCGCAGGCCGCGCCGAAGGACTGCTCTATAAACGTGTAAGGCGCGCCGTCATAGGCCGGTTTGGCACCGTAAATGATACCAAGGATGACCAGAATGGCCAGCGGCATCAGCAGTGCGAAAATGATCATGTTCATATCCCGGATGCTCAGCTTCATTTCGTTCTTCAGAAGTATGAAAAACCGCCTCATGCTTGCTCTCCCTCCTCGTCCGACAGCATCAGATAGGCGTCCTCAAATTTTTCACAGCCGCATTTGCGCTTGGCTTCCTCCACCGTGCCGCAAAAGACTGCGCTGCCTTTTTTCAGAATGCATATCTCATCGCAGAGGGCCTCCACCTCATCCATGAAATGGGAGGTGAGGAAAATGGTCAGCCCCTGTTTTTTCAGCTCCGTGAGGGTCTTCCAGACACTGCGCCGGGCTCTGGCGTCCAGGCCGGTGGTCAGCTCGTCCAGAAAGACCAGCTCCGGGTCTGGGATCAGCGCCAGAACGATAAAAAGCCTCTGGCGCTCCCCGCCGGAGAGGCTTTTTACAGTATTTTTCAGCTTGTCTCCAATGCCGAAGCGGCTACAGAGTTCTTTCCAGTCCGCCGGATCCCGATACAGGCAGGCTGTCTCCTCACACAGCTCGAACACCTTGATCTCCTGCTGATAATCTCCCTTCTGAAACTGCACGCCGATCTTCTCAAACAGTTCCCGGCGCTGCCGCTTTGGGTCCTGCCCCAGCAGGCGGACCGCTCCGCTGTCCGCGGTTTTTGTGCCAAGCATACATTCGATGGCGGTGCTCTTCCCTGCTCCGTTGGCCCCCAGCAGGCCAAACACTGTCCCCGCCTTTACGGACAGGTCCAGACGATTCAAAACCGTTCTGCCGCTGTAGGACTTGGTAAGCCCTCTGACACAGATTGCATCGCTCATTTTTCGATCCTCCTTACCGCCCGCAGTTCGATGTAGCCGCGCTGGCCCCGGGGCTCCAGCTGGATGCGGGGATTCCCGTCATCCCACCGGTACCCGATCACCGTGGGGTCATAACCGTCCATGGCGTGCTGCACCGCCTGAATGGCCTGGCAGTAATCCTCCTCCCGGAAGGGCTGCCCCTGGAACATCAGATACTCCGCCTCCGGCAGCCGGATGACGTCAAAGCCCTCCGGAACGGCGCCCAGGTAATCCGTTTCCACCTCCACCCCCTGTACATAGGTGGAGGTACCCGGCTTCTTGTACCGCTGGGGCAGCCACATGCACACCGGCTCGCCGCAGAGAGAGTGCATACTCATGAGAATGCCCCACACATCGCAGCTCACTTCCTCGCAATACGGAAAATAATTCTCCGCATGGACGGCCCGTTTGATGATGCACAGGCGCTCCGGCTTGCGGATGACCTGGACAAAGACTGTCTGCAGATCCGGCATATCCATCCGCTCTTTTCTGAGTTCTCTGTATTTCGCGCCGTATGGGATGAAAAGCGGGATGGGGACCGGGTCTTTCGCATAATCGCCGGGATTGCGTCCGAACTCCCGGAAAAACGCTCTGGTAAAGGTATCCACATTGGAAAAGCCCAGGTCAAGGGCTGCGTCGATCACGCGGCTTTTCCCCTCCCGCAGCCGCATTGCCGCCCGGGAGAGCCGCAGCTTGCGGATATATTCCGTGGGCGTCAGATCCAGATAGGCCCGGAACAGGCGGTAGGAATACCAGGGGGAAAACAGCGATACCTGCGCAAGGTCAGATAAATTGATGTCCCCGGCCAGATTCCGCTCGATATAGTCCTGCATCCGCTGGACGGCCAGTGTCTGCTCTTTCATGCCTTTCACCCCCATTGCAGAATATATTTTACTGCGTTTCCGCACGTTCCTCTCGACTTTTCTTGCCAAATGAGATAAATCAGGACACGCCGCTTTCTTTGGCGGCGTGTCCTCGCTCCTACCTTGCCCGATCCTGAAAAGGCCTTGCATCCAGCCGTTCCCGGCAGCCCATCTTTTTGGCCATGCGCCCCCTTGCCAGTTCTCGATTTCTTTCCTTTTTAGCCTGGCAAGATCTCTGCCCGGTTCCGCCGTAAACCATCCGACCGTTTTGGAACTTGATATCCAACTTCGGATCCAACCGCTCATCATGATCCCCAGGATCTTTAAAGGGTGTTTATTATGCCGGCAACAGCGCTGAAACATTGAGCGCTGTCCGGTTTTTGGGACACGCAGAGTGTTAAACTGACTAAAAACAGAGGATCCTGACCCTTTCAACGCAGCGCAGGACAAGTTTGCTGCGCGGACCACATTGCGATTGATTCGCGCGGAATATGCCCATTATGCGAGGTGCGATAACCAGGCGGCGTTCCATGATGCCTTTGACAAACATAAGATCTATTACGTCCGCCATTAAAAAAGTTGTATATATTGCTAAATTGTGTTATGATTATAAAAAAGATATTTGTTCAATTTCTCCTGACAGATACGAACAGCTCATCCGATATAACAGATTTAAATCCAGTGATTGTACTCCGGCAAACTGCAGGGCGAACGACGACCGTAAGACAGATAACAAGATACGAGTGGAGATGAGGCTGTATGATGAGATTTCCGGCACATATACGCATTCAAAAAGATGGTACGCAGGACATCCAAACCGTTGGGGAACACTGCCGCGGTACCGCGCGCTGTGCTGCGGAATGCCTGTCTGATATCGGCTTGTCCCATGCGGCTTATCTGGCCGGGCTGCTGCACGATCTGGGCAAAGCCACGCCGCAGTTCCGGGCATACATTGAACGTGCTGCCAATGGTGAATCCGTCCGGCGCGGGGCAGTAGTACATACCTTTGCGGGGGCGCGGCTGCTGCTGGAGCAGCACCACGGACCGGAGCCGGTTTCTTACGATGACATCACATGCGAACTTCTGGCGTTTGCAATCGGCGCCCACCATGGATTATTTGACTGCGTGGGAGAGGCCCGCACTTCCGGCTTCCAGCACAGGCTTTTATCCCATGACAGCGAATATCATGAATCCGTGCAAAACTTTCTGAACAGCTGCGCCGGCCAGGATGAAATCGATTCGTTATTCCGGGCGGCCTGCCTGGAGCTGACAGCAGTTTTTGAAAAGATCCAGGACCGGCTGTGTTCAGACGCCGCGCTCGCCCGGCAGGAGCTCCCCTTCTATGTGGGGCTTATGGCACGGCTGCTGCTGTCAGCGGTGATCCAGGGCGACCGCCGGGATACCGCAGAATTTATGACCGGAGTTGCCCGGCCCCCGTTCCCGGAAGACAGACGCCCGATGTGGAAAGCTTGCCTGCAGCGTATGGAGCGAAAACTGGAACGTTTCCCATCCGAGACGGGCATCCAAAAAGCCCGGAGGCAGATCTCAGACCAGTGCCGGCTTTTTGCGGAGCAGCCCGGCGGCATCTACCGTCTGAATGTGCCCACCGGCGCGGGCAAGACGTTGAGTTCTCTGCGCTATGCCCTGGCCCATGCCGCACAGTGGAACAAATCCCGTATTATCTTCACCGCGCCGCTGCTGACGATTCTGGAACAGAACGCCCAGGTCATCCGGGACTATGTGGGTGACGGCAGTATGATTCTGGAACACCACTCCAACCTGGTCCGCACACAGGAAGATCCAGAGGAGTTGGATCTTCAGGAGCTTCTGGCCGAGGACTGGAGCGCACCGATCATCATTACCACGCTGGTTCAGCTGCTGAACACCCTGTTCAGCGGAAAGACCACCTCCATCCGCCGGTTTCAGTCCCTGGCAGACAGCGTCATCATCCTGGACGAAGTCCAGACCGTGCCCACGAAAATGCTGACACTTTTCAATCTGGCGGTGAACTTCCTGACGGAGATCTGCGGAGCGACCGTGGTACTTTGCTCCGCCACACAGCCCTGTCTGGAAAAAGCTGCACATCCGCTGGCATCCGTTCCAAAGGATATCGTCCCCTATGACCGCGAACTGTGGAGCGCATTCTGCAGAACGCAGATCCGGAACGCCGGAAATCTGCGGCTGGAGGATCTCCCGGCCTTTGCGCTGGAAACTCTGGAAAAAGCAAACAGCCTGTTAATTGTATGCAATAAGAAGGATGAGGCGGCGTATCTCTATCAGAAGTTGTCCGGATGCGGCTTCCGCTGCTGCCATCTGTCCGCCGCCATGTGTACAGCCCACCGCCGGGCTGCCCTTGCCGGACTTCAGGCCGCACTGGCCGCGGGTGAAAAGACGGTCTGCGTGTCCACACAAGTGATCGAGGCGGGCGTGGATATCTCCTTTGAGCGGGTAATCCGGCTTTCCGCAGGAATGGACAGTGTGGTACAGGCTGCCGGGCGCTGCAACCGCAACGGCGAGCAGACCGGACCTGCGCCGGTCTGCCTGGTGCAGTGCCAAAATGAGAACCTGGCAAGGCTTCCGGACATTCAGCGCGGAAAGGACGCCACGGGTGAACTGCTGGCGCAGTACCGCCAGCGGCCGGAGCGGTTCCGGAACGATCTGTCCTCCGACGAGGCCATCGGCTACTACTATCGCCGGCTTTACCAGGAGATGCCGGAAGGATTTCAGGATTACAGGATCCAGGACAAGCACTATACGATTTTTTCCCTTCTGGCCGATAATACCTATTTCTCGGATGACCGGGCGGAGGCCCATGGGACCTATTTTTTGAATCAGGCCTTTCAACTGGCCGGCAAATTGTTTCAGGTGTATGACGAAGACAGCATCGACGTCATCGTTCCATATGGAGAAGGCCGGACGGTGATCGCCGATCTGGGTTCCGACCGGGCCGCGCGGGACCTGGCATACCGGAAGAGCTGCCTGGACCGGGCCAAGCCGTACACCGTTTCCCTGTATCAATACCAGCGGCAGCAGTTGGAGCGGGATCACGGCCTGCTGCCCACCCGGGACGGCGATGACAGCGTCCGGGTCCTGGCGGAAGGGTTTTATGACGAGAAGACCGGTCTCTCACTCAACGGGACTGCGGCACAATTTTGGGAGGTGTAAGCGTGAAGAATACGAGATATCCAAACATCGTGGAATTTCAAGTGACTGGGGACTATGCCCTGTTTTCCGATCCCATTCTGCGTCTCGGCGGAGAAAAGTGCACCTATCAGGCGCCGACCTATGAGGCTCTGAAGGGCATCCTATCTTCCATATATTGGAAGCCTACTATCATATGGTACATCGATAAAGTCCGGGTGATGAACCCCATCCAAACAGAGGTCAAGGGCATCCGGCCCGTCAAGTACCACGGGGGCAACGACCTGGCGTATTATACCTATCTCAAGGACTGCCGCTACCAGGTGTGGGCCCATTTTGAGTGGAACGAAAACCGCCCGGAGCTGGCCGGGGACCGCAATGAGAACAAACACCATGAGATTGCCAAAAAGATGATCCGCAAAGGCGGCCGCCGGGATGTTTTCCTGGGGACCCGGGAGTGCCAGGGCTATGTGGAGCCCTGTGCGTTCGGCGAGGGTCCGGGCCACTACGACTCCATTCCGGAACTGAGCTTCGGCCTGATGTATCACGGCATCACCTATGCAGATGAGGCGTACTCCGCAGAAACGGCAGGCAAAATGACGGCGAATTTCTGGAACCCGGTCATGCGGAAAGGGATCATCACATTCCCAAGCCCGGAGGAATGTCCGCTGCACAAGACGCTGGGCGAGATGGCGATCAAGCCCTTTGGAGAGCAGCTGGACAACTTCAACGGCCTGCGGGAATTCGGGGAGGTGAACTGAATGGGGCTGCTGCAGAAGGCCTGCGAGACCTACGACTGCCATGCCCGCTATGCAGGGCTGCTGCGGGAGGGTCATGAGACCCTGGCGCCCATCTCCCACATCCTCACCTCCGCGCAGATCGAGATCACACTGGATCAGGACGGGCACTTCGTGAGTGCCCGGGCGGTGGATAAAACGGAGCCAAAAATCGTGATCCCGGTTACGGAGGAGTCCGGCGGGCGCACCTCTGCCCCCTGTGCCCACCCATTGTGTGAGCAGCTTGGATATCTGGCGGACTATGACGAAAAAAAGCACCCCCTGTATGTGGAGCAACTGGCGGATTGGGCGGACTCGCCTTACGGACACCCCAAGCTCCGCCCCATCCTGACCTATGTCAAGGGAGGGACGATTCTGATGGATCTGGCCCGAAGCGGCGTGATCCAACCGGATGAAAAAGGACGCCCGAAAGACGAAAAAGCGCTGGTACGGTGGCGTGTCGTCGGTCTGAACGAGGAGGACAGCCGCTGCTGGACGGACCAAAGCCTGTTCAGCGCATTTATCGACTATTACAGGGCAAAAACAGAGCAGCAGGCGCAGGCGCTGTGCATGATCGACGGAAAACCAGCCAGGCCCGCCAGCCAGCACCCCAAGGGGATTATCCCCCTGTGCGGCGGCAACGCCAAGCTGATCTCCTCCAATGACAGCAGCGGTTTTACCTACCGGGGCCGTTTTTCAGAGGACTGGCAGGGAGCCACCGTCAGCTATGAGGCATCCCAGAAAGCCCACAACGCGCTGCGCTGGCTGGCGGCGGAGCAGGGTACACAGGTGGTGTACGGCGGCAGGGCCTTTTTGTGCTGGAATCCTCAGGGGAAAAAGGTGTGCGGCGTGACCGGGCCTTTCCGGATCACCGCAGAGCCTGTTACAGAGCCCACGGAATATCAGGAGGACCTGCGAAAGACGCTGCTGGGCTACAAGGCGGAACTCCCGGACTCTGCGGGCGTGGTGATTTCTGCCTTTGACGCCGCCACCACGGGGCGCCTGTCCCTGACCTATTACAATGAGTTGATGGGTTCCGATTTCCTGCAAAGGCTGTATGGCTGGGACGCATCCTGCTGCTGGCCGAACCGAAGGGGCGAGATCTGGTCGCCCTCGCTCCTGCAGATTGTCAACTGCGCCTTTGGCACCCAACAGGGGCAATTTCTGAAAACAGATGACCGGGTGCTGAAACAGCAGATGCAGCGGCTGGTATCGTGCCGGGTGGACCGGGCCAAACTGCCCGCCGATCTCAAGCAGGCGCTGGTGCAGAGAGCCTCCAGCCCGCTGGCCTATGAGCCGGCTGTGCGGGAAAAGATCCTGTTCACCGCGTGTGCCGTCTTAAGAAAGTATTATTTTGACCGAAACAAGGAGGAATGGAATATGGAACTGGATCCCGGCAGGCATGACCGCAGCTATCAGTTCGGACGGCTGCTGGCTGTTCTGGAAAAGGTGGAGCGGGACACCTACGACAGCGACGAGGGGCGGGAACCCAATGCCATCCGGCAGCAGTCGGTGTTCTGCCAGCGGCCCATGTACGCGGCGGCCAACATCGAAAAGCAGCTGGAACGGGCCTATTTCCCCCGCCTGCGGCCGGGCACGCGGGCGTTTTACAAAAACGCCATCAGTCAGATCATGGAAGAGATCCACAAATTCCCGGACAGCCAGTGGAACCAGCCCCTGGCAGATACGTATCTGATGGGTTACTATCTCCAGCGCGGCGCGCTGTATGCACCCAAGGAAAAACATACCGAGGAGGACAATGAATATGAGCACATTGCAGAATAAGATCGATTTTGTGGCGCTGGTCTCGGTCAGCATGGCCAATGCCAACGGCGACCCCCTCAACGGGAATCGTCCCCGGACGGATTATAACGGTTTCGGCGAGATCTCCGATGTGTGTATCAAGCGGAAAATCCGCAATCGGATGCAGGATCTGGGCCATAAGGTCTTTGTCCAGTCTGAGGACCGGTGTGACGACGGCTGCGGCAGCCTGAGTGAACGGGCCGCCGCTGTCCTGAAAGGCGTCAAGAACCGGGAGGAATATGCCCAAAAAGCCTGTGAGACATGGATGGATGTGCGCACCTTCGGACAGGTGTTCGCCTTCAAGGGCAAGGATGCCGGCGGCGTCTCCGTAGGTGTGCGCGGTCCGGTGTCCATCCATCAGGCGGTCAGCGTTTCGCCCATTGAAGTGCAGTCCCTTCAGATTACCAAAAGCGTCAACGGTGAGCCGGGCGAAAAACGTTCCTCCGACACCATGGGCATGAAGCATTTTGTCCAGTTTGGCCTGTATGAGCTCAAGGGCTCTATCAATGTGCAGCTGGCAGAAAAGACGGGCTTTACAGAGGAGGACGCGCAGGTCGTCAAGGAGTGCCTGCGGACCCTGTTCGTCAACGACGCCTCCGCTGCCCGCCCGGATGGCTCCATGGAGGTGGTCACGCTCTACTGGTGGCGCCACAATTGCAAGGAAGGGCAGTACTCCTCGGCCAGGGTACACCGCTCGGTAAAGATCGCTCTGAAAGATCCGGAGCTGATCCCATCTTCCGTCGGCGACTATGTCATCACACTGGATGAACTGCCCGGTCTGGAGCCGGAAGTGATCGATGGATTATAAGGAGGAGGACTACCTCCAGCTTTCCGGGCTTCAGCATTTCAAGTTCTGCCGCCGGCAGTGGGCGCTGATCCATATCGAAAACCAGTGGGCAGAAAACGGGAGAACCGCAGACGGCGCGATCATGCATGAAAAAGCCCATGACGCGGAGTGGAAGGAGCGGCGGGGCGATCTGCTGATCACCCGGGACATGCACGTCTTTTCTCCCGCGCTGGGCATTTCCGGCGCCTGTGATGTGGTGGAATTCCGCAGGTCGGAAACCGGAGTGTCCCTCCATGGGCAGGAGGGCCTGTACCAGCCCTTCCCCGTGGAGTACAAGCGCGGTTCGCCCCGCGGCGACACTGTCAATGCTCTGCAGCTCTGTGCCCAGGCCATGTGTCTGGAGGAGATGCTGTGCTGTGACATCCCGGAGGGGGCTCTGTATTACGGGGAGACTCGCCGCCGGGAAACGGTAAAGCTGACCCGGGAACTCCGACAGGAGGTTCGGGATTGCCTCCTGGAAATGCATGCGCTGTACGAAAGGGGCCATACCCCCAGGGTCAAGCCCACAAAAGCCTGCAGTGCCTGTTCTCTGAAAGAACTTTGCCTGCCCAGGCTCCTGCGCTGCGGTTCTGCCCGCGACTATGTGAAGGCGAGATTGGAGGAATTATGAGGCATTTGCTGAACACCCTTTTTGTGACCTCAGAGGATGCCTATTTGACTCTGGACGGCGAAAACGTGGTGGTCAACCGGGACAAACAGGAGATAGGACGTTTTCCTCTGCACAACCTCTCCGGTATCATCTCTTTCTCTTATGCCGGCGCATCTCCGGCTCTGATGGGCGCCTGTGCCACGCGGGGCATAGGTCTGGCCTTCTGTACGCCGCGAGGACGTTTCCTGGCGCGCACTGCTGGCCCCAGCAGCGGGAATGTGCTCCTGCGGCGGATGCAGTACCGTGCGGCGGACGATCCCATCCAGAGCTGTCAAATCGCAAAATATATGATATTGGGGAAATTGTATAACACCCGTTGGAGTATCGAGCGCACCCGCAGAGACCACGCCCCCCGGATCGACGTGGAAAAGTTCCGGGCTTCATCAGAGACCATCAGGGGGCTGTTCTCTCAAGTTGCAGAGGTGTCCTCCCTGGAATCTCTGAGGGGCCTGGAGGGCGTCGGCGCGGCGGCATATTTTGAGGTGTTCGACGATATGATCCTCCGGGAAAAGGCGTCCTTTTACTTTCATGGCAGAAATCGAAGACCGCCGCTGGACAATGTCAATGCCATGCTGTCCTTCGCCTATAGCCTTCTGGCCAATGACTGTGCCTCGGCGCTGGAGAGCGTGGGACTGGATGCTTATGTGGGATTTCTCCATCGGGATCGTCCCGGGAGGACCTCTCTGGCTTTGGACCTGATGGAGGAACTGCGCCCCTGCATGGCGGACCGTTTTGTTCTGACGCTGATCAACAATCGTGTTTTAGTGCCCGAAGATTTTGACACAGCGGAAAGCGGTGCGGTCCGTATGTCAGATGATGCGAGGAGAAAATTCCTGAAGAGCTGGCAGGAGCGCAAACAGGAGGTCATCACCCACCCTTACTTGGGAGAAAAGCTGCCGTGGGGACTGGTGCCGTATATGCAGGCATTGCTGTTGGCACGGTATCTCCGGGGAGACCTGGACGCATATCCGCCCTTTTTGTGGAAATGAGGTACACAAGGTGCTGGTACTGATTACCTATGATGTAAACACGGAAGATGCCGCAGGGCGCAAACGACTGCGGCAGATTGCAAAACAGTGCGTTAATTATGGCCAGCGTGTCCAAAATTCTGTGTTTGAATGTGTTGTCGATGAGGCACAGGCTAAAATGCTGCAGCATAAGCTCTGCGCGATCATGGATGAAAAACGGGACAGTCTGCGGTTCTATTATTTGGGAAATCACTATCAAACAAAAGTGGAGCACTTTGGAGCGAAAGCGGCCTACGAGGCAGAAGGCGTACTGATCATTTAAAGGTGCGAAGAGGAAGTGAACAGGAATTCCCCGGTCTGTTCGCACTGTGTTTCCGCCTTGGAAATTTATGCTTTTTAAAGACACATCCCTTTTTTGTAAGAGCTGAATGCTATTCATCGTTTCTTTTGTCATTTTTGTCTAATATAAAACGTGCTATTTTGTATATGTTTGCTGTCCCACCCCGCACGGGGTGGGTGGATTGAAATTCATATCCGTCCAAAACGGCCTGGATTTCCTCGTCGTCCCACCCCGCACGGGGTGGGTGGATTGAAATCAGAGGTGTCCCACAGGTCGACCGCCGCACGCTTGGTCCCACCCCGCACGGGGTGGGTGGATTGAAATAATGATCTGGGGGAGCACCGCCACGATGGCGGCAGTCCCACCCCGCACGGGGTGGGTGGATTGAAATACCAGGCCAACAAACTCCCGGAAAGCCTCCAGGCACGTCCCACCCCGCACGGGGTGGGTGGATTGAAATCTTCTTTGTCGTGATTGTAGATACGCCCCTTTGCCGTCCCACCCCGCACGGGGTGGGTGGATTGAAATACATGCTCCAAAGGGCCGCAACGGAACACGCCGACGTCCCACCCCGCACGGGGTGGGTGGATTGAAATACGGTCAAAACTGTCTGTAACAAGCTGATAGGTGTCCCACCCCGCACGGGGTGGGTGGATTGAAATACCGATTCCTGCAAAGACGGTTGACGGGGAATGAAGTCCCACCCCGCACGGGGTGGGTGGATTGAAATCGTGTAACAAGCAAGGATGACAAGGCAACTCCAAGTCCCACCCCGCACGGGGTGGGTGGATTGAAATGTTGGAGGCCTCAATGCCCAGCGCCGCCATGGCAGTCCCACCCCGCACGGGGTGGGTGGATTGAAATACTTTCATTGGCCCACCACCGCCACATGGGGCAGGGTCCCACCCCGCACGGGGTGGGTGGATTGAAATGCAGATGTTTGGTGGGTAGGAGACTACTCCGACGTCCCACCCCGCACGGGGTGGGTGGATTGAAATATTCTCGACCATACTTGATAAAGAGGTGTATGAGTCCCACCCCGCACGGGGTGGGTGGATTGAAATATCGAAGGTGTAGGAGTAATCAAACCCACCGGCAGTCCCACCCCGCACGGGGTGGGTGGATTGAAATTCGGCAACGGCAGCGTCCGGCACCTGATAGGCTATGTCCCACCCCGCACGGGGTGGGTGGATTGAAATTCCCGCGCCGCCCGCGCCGATATGGGCCGCGAAGGGTCCCACCCCGCACGGGGTGGGTGGATTGAAATCTCGGCGTTGAGGAGGTTGACCAGCTTGCAGGCGGTCCCACCCCGCACGGGGTGGGTGGATTGAAATTCCCCCAAACGGTGTTGCAATCACCGCGCCCCCGTCGTCCCACCCCGCACGGGGTGGGTGGATTGAAATCCCTTGTCACAGGTAGACCGCTTGGAAGGAAAACAGTCCCACCCCGCACGGGGTGGGTGGATTGAAATCTCATAGTCTCCACGGCATACAGGGCAACCGCTCCGTCCCACCCCGCACGGGGTGGGTGGATTGAAATTCTTTGTATGTGTAACTCATTTTTGCACCTTTTTGTCCCACCCCGCACGGGGTGGGTGGATTGAAATAATGCAAGCCCGCGCCGCAGAAAAACAGGGCGTGTCCCACCCCGCACGGGGTGGGTGGATTGAAATCTGTATTGCTCTTCGGTTAGCAGCCCGGACGTGAGTCCCACCCCGCACGGGGTGGGTGGATTGAAATATTTTTGCCACGGCGCTTGATGGACTCCAGGTAGGTCCCACCCCGCACGGGGTGGGTGGATTGAAATACAAACGCGCTGCCTCAGTTTGTAAGCACGGCTGGTCCCACCCCGCACGGGGTGGGTGGATTGAAATGTATCAGCTCCCCCGGTGTCTGGATTGTCATAGGGTCCCACCCCGCACGGGGTGGGTGGATTGAAATTGTAAAATCGAGAATACGCATAGACGGAACGCCCTGTCCCACCCCGCACGGGGTGGGTGGATTGAAATTTGCATTTGGAGTAGAATCCGAAAATAGCACAGGCGTCCCACCCCGCACGGGGTGGGTGGATTGAAATTTTTACCTGGAGACCATCAAGCGCAAGGGCAAAAACGTCCCACCCCGCACGGGGTGGGTGGATTGAAATGACCCGGACGTGGAGACCGGGCAGACCGCCAGAGGCGGTCCCACCCCGCACGGGGTGGGTGGATTGAAATATGGTGGCGGTATGGGATGCGCCTTCATAAAAACGTCCCACCCCGCACGGGGTGGGTGGATTGAAATACGGCTGTAACCGTCACGCATACTACGGTGCATAGTCCCACCCCGCACGGGGTGGGTGGATTGAAATTTGATGTCCGTATGGCCGATGTATGTCAATGCCGCGTCCCACCCCGCACGGGGTGGGTGGATTGAAATTTTTGTGAAGCGTAGAATATCCGATGCCGAGATAGTCCCACCCCGCACGGGGTGGGTGGATTGAAATTCCTCCTCCGCGATGAGGGCGGTGCCGTCCAGCGTCCCACCCCGCACGGGGTGGGTGGATTGAAATTCGCCCCGCCCCGCCGGGCTGGGGGTGGGGCGTTGCGTCCCACCCCGCACGGGGTGGGTGGATTGAAATTTTTTCAAACTCATACCGCTCCTTTCATACGCAGGTCCCACCCCGCACGGGGTGGGTGGATTGAAATCTCGGGTGCCACCTTGGTGCGGAGGAACTCACCGGGTCCCACCCCGCACGGGGTGGGTGGATTGAAATCGCTCCGCCGTGACCAACATGCTGGACCAGGCCCCCGTCCCACCCCGCACGGGGTGGGTGGATTGAAATGACCTGGACTGGAGACGCAAATACTCCTCCGCCGGTCCCACCCCGCACGGGGTGGGTGGATTGAAATGCCAATGTGCAGGCCCTTATCAGGGCCATGGAAAGTCCCACCCCGCACGGGGTGGGTGGATTGAAATGTTCCGCTGGACGCCATGCGGGCAAAAGAGCTGGGTCCCACCCCGCACGGGGTGGGTGGATTGAAATTCTCCGTCACGCATAGCACACAGATGCTCGACCTCGAGTCCCACCCCGCACGGGGTGGGTGGATTGAAATACCCCGCATGCTGGCAGACCGCCGTTACCGGAATGGTCCCACCCCGCACGGGGTGGGTGGATTGAAATCACATGCCGCCGTTGATGATATGGACATTACACTGTCCCACCCCGCACGGGGTGGGTGGATTGAAATTGCCCCAATAGGATGATGTCCACACTTTCAGTCAAGGTCCCACCCCGCACGGGGTGGGTGGATTGAAATCGGATCAGCGAGTTTCTGGAGCTGACGCCGGCATCGTCCCACCCCGCACGGGGTGGGTGGATTGAAATAATCAGAAAGTGCTTGCGACTCCGCCAACCAACGTCCCACCCCGCACGGGGTGGGTGGATTGAAATCTGGTGGCATCCACCGCAACAGACAGCCTTAAGATCGTCCCACCCCGCACGGGGTGGGTGGATTGAAATAACAAGCATCATCCCGCTGCGCTGTATTGTGATGTCCCACCCCGCACGGGGTGGGTGGATTGAAATTGCAGCTCGATATTGGAGTAGAAATTTGCCTCGGTCCCACCCCGCACGGGGTGGGTGGATTGAAATCCCCTTGCCTTATTTGACTGATCCCGTGTACCGAACGTCCCACCCCGCACGGGGTGGGTGGATTGAAATCAAGATGCGGTTTTCAGGCCGCCAACTGTGCCCGTCCCACCCCGCACGGGGTGGGTGGATTGAAATATCCTGGATGTCTTTTTTACCAGTTAACGGAAGTGTCCCACCCCGCACGGGGTGGGTGGATTGAAATTTTTGCCTTTTTGCCATGCGCCTACCCTCCATGGGCGTCCCACCCCGCACGGGGTGGGTGGATTGAAATCTCCACCTCCATTGACTCCGGCTCTGCTGGCTCAGGTCCCACCCCGCACGGGGTGGGTGGATTGAAATGCGTTGCAGCGTGGTTTACGGCCCGGCGCGTGAGTCCCACCCCGCACGGGGTGGGTGGATTGAAATGTTAGTGTATCTCAACTATATCCGTGCAGACGGGGTCCCACCCCGCACGGGGTGGGTGGATTGAAATAAATCTATCGGTGGGCTGCGGCCCTCGCGGGCGGTCCCACCCCGCACGGGGTGGGTGGATTGAAATCTCCGGCTGAGCTACCAGCCGGGGGAATTGTTGTAGTCCCACCCCGCACGGGGTGGGTGGATTGAAATGTGAGGGGGTTGGCGCGCGCTGGCCCTCCCCGGCGTCCCACCCCGCACGGGGTGGGTGGATTGAAATCTTTTTGTACCCTCATCTGCTGGGTGTGTATCGCTGTCCCACCCCGCACGGGGTGGGTGGATTGAAATCCTCCTGGACGCCAATGTATGGACGCCGGACGCAGTCCCACCCCGCACGGGGTGGGTGGATTGAAATACCGACCGGGTGGAGCACACGGGGGAGGCCGCCCGTCCCACCCCGCACGGGGTGGGTGGATTGAAATATACCGTAGCTGGAGGTACTGCCGGATGCCTTGGGTCCCACCCCGCACGGGGTGGGTGGATTGAAATCCGATGACGGATGAGCAGCGGTCTATGGTGGAGGGTCCCACCCCGCACGGGGTGGGTGGATTGAAATCGCATGGGTACCGGCGTAGAGCAGCGTACCGCAGTGTCCCACCCCGCACGGGGTGGGTGGATTGAAATTATCTGGAGGACGTGGAGCGGGTTGGCAAGTCGCGTCCCACCCCGCACGGGGTGGGTGGATTGAAATCTATGGCGTGGAGCGCGGCTCCATCCGCAGCAGCGTCCCACCCCGCACCGGGTGGGTGGATTGAAATGTCGTGACCACGATGACAGTATCCGGATGGCGCAGCCCCACCCCGCACGGGTGGGGCCGGGGCGGTCTCTCTCCTGTCCTCTGTAAAGAATATGTTTCTTTGGTATCTTTTCGGTAAGCAAAACTACGTTTCACTGGATGTATATTTAGACCAGCAAACGGAATTTTCGGATTGTTGGCGGTTGCACCACCAGCAATCAAGATATCCCATTTGTCAAATACGCCACTTTCGTCCCCTTGTAATATATCGACCAACTTGTGGATATCGAATTCTTACTTGCCGCGCAATAAAAAACTCAGGTCCTTTTTCATTTCACTGAATTCTTCGATGATACGGGACAAATTGTTTTCGATTCCCTGTACTTGTACTTCTGATATGGTTCCGTGATTGTATGCGATCAAGCGCTCTGCAATGATATTGTATGACCAGCTGTCAGTGTAACGGTCCTGATGATGGACGGCAAAACCGATCGGAAGTTTTTCTTGCTGCATTCCAATGCTTACTGCCATTGGTGCAATACCAAGATAGTCGGCCGCAATTTTACATGTAATTTTCTTCATGGCGCGGATCTCATCGTCAGTGGACTTACCCAAGGTAGTTCACCTTCTTTCTCCAAAATATCATTTTCATTATATCAGCTTCTTTGTTATGTTACAGATGTTTTATTTTTAAAATGGAAACCCGCAGTGCCAGCACTGACACCGCGGGTTTTGTTCGGCAATTTGCCGATTTTAAGTATTATTTTCGGTTTTATATCTAAAAATCTTCGAGATATGTTTGCACCGAGATGGATGCACACAGGTCCGACGCCGTCTATACAAAAGAGGAGACGCTGGAGATGATCCGCCGGGCCGTGGAATCGGTGACATGGTGTTTTGTCTCAATACAGAATCAGGAGTCACAAGTTTATTTCACACGACGTTTCTTCAAGGTTCAGGTGTTGCTGCAAGAACAGTTTAGCAAAAAAATGTGCTCTTTCCCGTATATCCAAGAGGTAGGAAAAGAACGCAAAACAGCGTGGATTTCCACGCTTAGAGACAGAAGAAGGAGGGATACGCCATGCAGGTGAAACTCACCATACAGGAACGGTTGAAGGATTTACGAGTGGAACGGGGCCTGACGCTGGAACAGCTTGCGGAGCAGACCGTGCTTTCCAAGTCCGCCCTCGGCAAATATGAGGCAGACGATTTCAAGGACATCAGCCCGTTCAGCATCGTCACACTGGCGAAGTTCTACGGCGTGTCCACGGACTATCTGCTGGGCATGACGGAAATAAAAAATCACCCGGACACAGAGCTGGACGCTCTGTATCTGAGTGATGATGCCATAGAAGTATTACAGGCGGGAAAACTCAATCACCGTCTGCTTTCTGAAATGCTTTGCCACAAAGCTTTCCAGCGTATGATGCTGGACGCTGAGATTTATGTGGATAGGATCGCGGATATGCGGATCAACGATATGAACGCCATGCTGGAAGCGGTGCGGAAGATGGCCTTGATGAAGCAGGACGGGCAGGACGATCTTTCCACCCGGACATTGGAGCTGGCCCAGGTACGGGAGGATGATTATTTCGGTCATGTGCTTGCCGATGATCTGAAAGCGATCCTCCGTGACATTCGTGAGGAGCACAGCACCGATACCACAACGGCAGATACGCCCTCCATTGCGGAGGAAGTGCAGGCCCAGTTGAAGGATGCCATGAATTTTGAGGGCAGCGACGCCGAGAAACAGGCAAGGATCTACCTTGCGACATTCGGCATTGACTACGATGCCATTACCAAGGAGCAGTTTGTCAATATCATTGATGCTTTGAAGCTGTCCAAGTACATGAAAAGCCCAACCAACCAGCGAGGCAAGGCGAAGCCATACCAGCCGCATGGAAAAGGGAAACGGAAACGCAAATAAGCAGAAAAGCACGCCATACCCAGCCTTTGAAGCTGAATATGGCGTGTATTTTCGTTGACCAACCCTGTCTGACAGATGCTCATTTCGTGTTGTTGGGCTAACACTGTTTTACGAACACCCGGCTATGAGCGCGCTCTGACTTTTGTAAAAAAGTCGGAGCAAGCGATATAAAGCTTGCTCCGACGTGTCAGGCGGCCTCATTCCGGATATTTTCGTTTTTTACCCGAACCGGAATCCAGCGAAGCGAATCCGGTTCGGAAGCGAGGAGCAGCAGAATGAGCGCACGATGAGTTTTTGATGCGGAGCATAAAAAACTCGTCGCAAGCGATATGGCGCTTGCGACGAGCTGGCGGAGGCGGTGGGATTCGAACCCACGGACGGTTGCCCGTCACTTGATTTCGAGTCAAGCTCGTTATGACCACTTCGATACACCTCCGTGTATCACTATTCAATTTTCACAGGCGTATCACATGATTTCAAATCAGGGCATACCACTGCCAGTACAGCACCTGCGGAAAAACCGGATAGACGCTCTCCCCCGGAGATACTATAATAGCATACCTTATTTTTGGTACCTTGTCAATATTGCAGGCTGGATGGAAATGCGTTATAATGAAAACAATTGAAGATGGAAACCCGATTTTGACATACGGCAGCACAGATGCCGATCACAAGAGAGGTTCAAAATGAAGGAACTGAGACAGCGTATTCTGGACGAGGCCCAGGTGGGAGAAGGCGATATCATCCATGTGGACATGTTTCTCAACCACTGTATGGATGTGGAGCTGCTGGAGCATGTGGGACGGGAGCTGGCCCGCCGCTTCAAGGGTGAGAAGATCACAAAGGTCCTGACCGTGGAGAGCTCCGGCATCGCCATCGCCTGTTTTGTAGGCCTTGCCCTCCATGTGCCGGTCATCTACGCCAAGAAGTTCCAGACCGGATACATCGACCCGCAGGTCTACTCCGCCGAGACCCACTCTTTTTCCATGGACAAATCCTACACCATCCGCGTGTCGAAAAAGTACCTTGACGAGGATGACTCAGTACTGATCATTGATGATATCCTGGCCAACGGCCAGTCGGTCCTGGCCCTGCTGGAGCTGGTCTCCAAGGCGGGCAGCGAGGTGGCCGGCGTGGGCGTGGCCATTGAGAAGGCCATGCGGGACGGCGGCAAGGTCCTGCGCCGCATGGGCGTCCGGGTGGAGGCACTGGAAACGGTGGAGCGGGTGGAAAACGGCCGTATCATCCTGGCTGACTGATCCTTTCGGCCGTCCCCTTTTTCAAGCAGAATGGAACAGCTCCTCCGGCCTATGGCCGGAGGAGCTTATATTTTTTCGTTATCTGACCTTCAGCTGGCCGAACAGCTCCCCAATAGAGGCCGAAATGACCAGGTCGGCCTGGCGGTCGTAAGGCGTCTGGGTCTTATTCACCAGGACCAGCTTTTTTCCCTGGTAATAGTTGATGAGCCCAGCCGCCGGATACACTGCCAGCGAGGTGCCGCCGATGATGAGCATGTCCGCCCGGGCGATGGCCTTCACCGCCCCCTCCAGCACCGTGCTGTCCAGGCTCTCCTCATAGAGCACTACATCCGGCTTCACGGTGCCGCCGCACACCCGGCAGCGGGGCACGCCGTCGCTGTGGAGCATAAAATCCAGATCATAGGCCCGGTGGCATTTCATACAGTAGTTGCGGTGAACCGAACCATGGAGCTCAAATACCTTCCTGCTCCCCGCCGCCTGGTGGAGCCCGTCAATGTTCTGGGTCACCACCGCCTTCAGCTTGCCTGAACGCTCCAGCTCGGCCAGCTTCCGGTGGGCCGCGTTGGGCTTCGCGTCAGGGAACAGCATCTTGTCCCGGTAAAACCGGAAAAACTCCTCCGGCTCCGTCTCAAAAAAACTGTGGCTGAGGATGGTCTCCGGCGGATACCGGTAATGCTGGTTGTAAAGCCCGTCCACACTTCGGAAATCCGGGATTCCGCTCTCAGTACTCACACCGGCGCCGCCAAAAAAGACGATGTTGGGACTTCCATCCACCAATGCCTGAAGCTCTTCCAATCCGCCGTCTGCCGCCATCTTGCACGCGCTCCTTCCATCCGTTGTGTCCGCCGTTTTCATACCGGGCCCCATGGGGCCGACACTAAAATTCTAGCATAGTGTTCCGGGTTTCGCAAGTGCCTGTCCCGGCGGGCTTCTGCCCGGGCAAAAAAATCCCTCCTGCCCCGTGGGGCAGGAGGGATTTTCATACATGGGAAGCGGAATTTTACTTGCCCACGATCTCGGCGGTATCCCGGGCGATCATGAGCTCCTCGTTGGTGGGGATGAGCAGGACCTTCACCTTGGAATCGGCGGCGGAGATGACGGCCTCCTTGCCGCGGATGTTGTTGGCGTCGGCGTCCATCTTCACGCCCATGAACTCCAGGCCGGAGGCGATGGCAAGGCGCTGGTCGGCAGAATTCTCGCCCACGCCGGCAGTGAAGACGATGGCATCCACCCCGCCCATGGCGGCGGCATAGGCGCCGATGAGCTTCTTCACGCCGTAGTTGAAGGCGTCCACAGCCAGGCCGGCCCGGTCGTTGCCCTTTGCGGCGGCCTCGCTCAGGTCACGGAAGTCGGAGGACACGCCGGAAATACCCAGCACGCCGGACTTTTTGTTCAGAACGTTCAGCATTTCCTTGATGTCCATGCCGTACTTGTTCATCAGGTACTCCATGATACCGGCGTCCAGGTCGCCGGAGCGGGTGCCCATGGGCAGGCCGGCCAGGGGGGTGAAGCCCATGGAGGTGTCCACGCTCTTGCCGCCGTCCACAGCGGTGACGGAGGAGCCATTGCCCAGGTGACAGGTGATGATCTTCAGGTTCTCGATGGGCTTGCCCAGCATGTCGGCGGCGCGACCGGAGACATACTTGTGAGAAGTGCCGTGGAAGCCGTAGCGGCGGACCTTGTCGTTCTCATAGTACTCGTAGGGCAGGGCATAGATGTAGCTCTTGGCGGGCATGCTCTGATGGAAGGCGGTGTCGAACACAGCCACCATGGGCACGCCGGGCATCACGTTCTGGCAGGCCTTGATGCCGGTGAGGTTGGCGGGGTTGTGCAGGGGGGCCAGGGGGATGCAGTCCTCGATGGCCTTCATCACGTCGTCGGTGATGAGGACGGACTTGTTGAACGCCTCGCCGCCATGGACCACGCGGTGGCCCACCGCGTCGATCTCGCTCATGCTCTTGATGACGCCGTGCTCGGCGCTGGTCAGGGCGTCCAGAACGGCCTGGATGGCCTCGGCGTGGGTGGGCATGGGGATCTCAAAGACGTGCTTGGCGCCGGTGGCGGGGATCTTGTGGGTCAGACGGCCGTCGATGCCGATACGCTCACACAGACCCTGGGCCAGGACCTCCTCCGTGGCGGGGTCCAGCAGCTGATACTTGAGGGAGGAGCTTCCGGCGTTGATAACAAGAACCTTCATGACACATAACTCTCCTTTATTTTGGTTTGCCCGGCTTGTGAGCCGGCCGAAGGTATAGTAAAATAGGGGGAACATACCCGTTCAACTTATTGTAGCTTATTTTGGGCGAAAGGACAACCCGCTTTCCGCCCCTTCGGGTGATTTTTTTCCTGTCTGGAGGTCTGATCCATGTCCACCGTCGGCGTCATCGCGGAATACGATCCCTTCCACACCGGCCATGCCTGGCACCTGGCCGAGACCCGCCGCCTGCTGGGGGCGGATACCGCCGTGGTGTGCGTCATGAGCGGCAACTGGACGCAGCGGGGGACCTGCGCCCTCACCGACAAATGGACCCGGGCCTCCCTGGCCCTCTCCGGAGGAGCCGACCTGGTGCTGGAACTGCCCACGGTGTGGGCGGTCTCCTCGGCCGAGTCCTTCGCCCGGGGGGCCGCAGGCCTGCTGGAGGCCGCCGGCGTGGTAGATGTACTCTCTTTCGGCAGCGAATGCGGCGACGCGGACAAGCTCCGGCGCCTGGCCGCCTGTCTGGACAGCCCCGCCTGTCAAGCGGAGCTGTCCCGCTTCCCGGACCGGGGGATGCCCTTTGCCGCCTGCCGCCAGGAGGTGGTGCGCAGGCTTCTGGGAGAGGAACTGGCCGCTCTCCTCTCCTCCCCCAACAACAACCTGGGGGTGGAGTACATCCGGGCCCTCAGCGCCCTGAAGAGCCCCATCCGGCCCATGACCATCCCCCGCCGGGGTGCGGGACACAACGCCCCCGGGGCCCGGGACGGCTTTGCCTCGGCCACCCACATCCGGGCCCTGCTGCGCGCAGGGGACTGGGCAACGGCGGAAGGTCTGCTGCCCCCGGGCTCGGCAGAGGTATTGCGTCAAGCTCCGCTGGCTGACCTGGGCCGCTGTGAGCGGGCGGTGCTGGCCCGCCTGCGCACTATGACCGCCGGCGACTGGGCTGCCCTGCCCGATGCGGGGGCGGCGGAGGGCCTGCCCGACCGGCTGGTGCGGGCAGCCCGGCAGGCCGGGAGCCTGAACGAATTTTACGAGGCCGCCAAAACCAGGCGCTACGCCCATGCCCGGCTGCGGCGGCTGGTGCTGTGGGCCTTTCTGGGGCTGACCGGGGCTGACCGTCCCGCGTACCCCCCCTATCTGCGGGTGCTGGGTTTTAATGGCCGGGGCCGGGAGGTACTGCGGGAGATGAAGGAAAAGTCCGTCCTCCCCATCCTCACCAAGCCCGCCCACGCCAGAAGCCTGCCCGAAGAAGGACGGCGGTTATTCGAACTGGAGGCACAGTGCACCGACCTGTACGCCCTCACCCTTCCCCACCCGGAGCGCTGCGGCCGGGAATGGCGCGAGAGCCCCGTGTTTCGCCCCTGATCCGATGCAAGCCAAAAGGTCCGCCCCGGAAGGAGCGGACCTTTTGCTTGATGCAGGCAGGAAGCCGGGCGGCGTGTGTTACGCCTCGGCGGCCACGGTGGGGGCCATGGCCAGCTCCACGGCCTCGTCCTCAGACTCGTCAACGCCCTTGCGGAAGCGCTTGAACACGATCGAACCCACAAAGCCGGCTGCCGCACCGCCCAGGGCACCCAACACCAGGGCCAGGATAACGGTCATCGGAGGGTTGAAGGCGAAGGGGGCCAGCAGGCCGGGGATAGGAGACGCGGTGCCGGGGGCGTTGTTCACGATGCCCAGCGCCGCCGCCGCGATACCGGCCAAGCCGCCGCCGAAAAAGTTAGAGCCATAGATGGGGATGGGATTGCGGGTGATGATGTGGGCCTGGGTCAGGGGCTCCAGCATAACCGCAATGACATTGCTGCGCTCACCCAGACGGAGCCGGGCAAAGATGATACCGTTGGTAAAGGAGCCGCCGAAGCATGCGATGGCGGCAATGCCCATGGGCAGGCCGGTGAGGCCCAGCATGGCGGTAAGGGCCATGGAGCTCAGGGGCGACGTGCAGATCATCTTGATGATGCCGCCCAGCAGGAAGCCCATCAGCAGCGGGGACTGGTTGGTGGCGGCGGTGATGGTGTTGCCGATATAGCCCATAGCAGCGGTAACAGCGGGGTCCACCGCGAAAGCGATGGCCCGGGCCACAGGGGCCAGCAGCAGGGCACCCAGGATGGTGTCCAGTCCGTCGGGAAGATACTTCTCCACCAGGGGAGCAAGGAAGCCCACCAGATAGCCGGCCACAAAGCCGGGCAGGATACCGTAGCCGCCCACGGCCACGCCGGCCACCACAGCGAACACCGGGTTGGCTCCCATGCCGATGGGCACCAGGATGGCGGCGGCTACGCCGCCCATGCTTCCGGCCACCGAGCCGGCCTCGCCCAGAAACGCAAAGCCCATCAGGTCACCGGAAATATATTTGTGGACCGCCTCCACCAGGAAGGTGGCTACTGCCGCATTGGCCAGGCCGGACATGGCCAGAGAGCCCTTGGGTGCTTTCATGCTGAAGAGAGAGAAGCCGGCCAGCGTCAGCAGGAGCAGGCCCATCCCCAGAAGGATCGTCGTCATAATCTCTTGCACCTCCATGAATCCGTTGGTCTATTGATGATATCGATCTGTTGTACTTAGTTTATAGACAGGTTTCACAAAACTACAGGAAGTAACAGAAAGGAACTCGTAAAAATTGCCTCGAATCACAATTTTGTATGATTTGTAGTATAACCAATCAGTTTGTTTTGTACACTTTACCATGCGTATTTTCAATATGTACTCTTTATGGGATATTTTGTCTCTTTTAATTGCAGCAAAAAAGTACCTCCGCTCCGGCGGAGGTACTTTTTTGCTCTTGTTCTCTTTGGTCCTTTTTCGTCACCGTCCGCCGCACAGGGCGGCCAGGGCATAAAGGAACCGCTTGACCGAGACACGGCCATGTACGTCGCTCCTGCCCCGGATGCAGTCCATCTCCCGCCGGACCTGCTCAAAATTGTAGAGGGTCCCGGCGTACTCGGTAAAGGTATCGTTGGCATAGTCCTCGATGCCCAGGCTGGCCAGGTTGGCCATGCCCGCCATGGCCGCCCGGCGGATGCGCTGCTCCATGGCCTTGGGAGAATCGCTGAACCGGTCACAGAGCTGGGCCACCGTGTACTGCTCCCCCTGGTCCCCCTGGGAGATGAGGTACTCCACCACCTGGATGATGTCCCGGCAGGCCGGGTCACCGCTGATCCCCAGCCGGTGGAGCACACCGCTCAGGGCGCTGGACGATCCGCCCCCTGTGCTCCCCGGGGCGGGGGGCTCTCCGGCGGGCCGGTCTTCCGTCTGCCGCCCGCTGCCCCCCTGGATGAGGGAGCGCATCTGGTCCATCGTGCGGTCCATGGTGAGCAGCCTTCCTACCTTGGTGATGACGCTGCCCACTTCCACGCTGTTAATGGGCTTGCTGATAAAGAAGTCCACCCCGGCGGCGTAGGCCTCGGCCACCATGTCCTTGGAGGTCACCTGGGAGAGCATCACAAAGCGCAGCTCGGGATAACGCTCCCTGGCCCGGCGCACAAATTCGATGCCGTCCATCCCCGGCATCAGCAGGTCCACCAGTACGATGTCGGGGCGCATATAGCGCAGGTCCTCCAGCGCATCCAGCCCGCTGGCCGCGCTGCCTGAAATACTGC
This sequence comes from Pseudoflavonifractor sp. HCP28S3_F10, assembly GCF_052065415.1. NCBI lineage: Bacteria > Bacillati > Bacillota > Clostridia > Eubacteriales > Oscillospiraceae > Pseudoflavonifractor > Pseudoflavonifractor sp. HCP28S3_F10. The sequence continues at coordinate 41,948 of NZ_JBQHUB010000009.1, forward strand.
CGTAGCCGCCGTCCTCGATGATCATGCTCAGCACATTGAGGACCGCCGGGTCATCATCGATCAGATAAAACTGCATCCTGAGTTCCCTCCAGTTCCCGGGCCGGGATACGGACAGTGAATACCGTCCCGCCTGCCTGTGAATCCACTTCCACTGAGCCGCCCAGCTTCTCCTCTGTCAGGCCCTTTACGATGGTCAGCCCCAGGCCGCGGTTGATCTCACCGGTCTCGTAATTGATCTTGCTGGAAAAGCCGGGGGTAAATATCTTTTCGATCCGGGAGGCGGGAATGCCGCCGCAGTCATCCTCCACCCGGAATACGAAACAGTCCCCTTCCCGCTGCCCGGTCAGGGAGATATGGGCCGTGCTCCCGGTCCCTGCCGCCTCCACCGCGTTGTTGAGCAGGTTGCGGAAGATGGACATGAGGTAATGGTGCTGCCCGGTGACAATGGAGTCAGCGCACTTCCCGGTAAAGACCACCTTCTTCCCCGCCTCCCGGGCAGAGCGCAGGGTGCTCCGCTCCAGGATATGAAACAGCTCCCGCAATTCCATGCCGTCCCGGGCCTGGTCGCTGTCCAGCGCCTCGGAGATGCCCCGCATGATGAGGAAATACTCCTTCTTCACCTCGTGGATGTCCTTGGCGATGGTGAGGGCCGTACCGGTCACCTCCGGGTCTGCCCCGGACCCCCGGAGCTGGCTGTAGAGGTGATAGGCGGCGTTCATGGTCTGCTCGATGAGGGCGGTGCCCTTGTCCATCCAGGCCACCTCGCTCTTCAGGGCCGCGGTCATCAGCAGCAGGCGCTGGTAGCGCTCGCTGTCCTCCCGCCGCAGGACCTGGAACCCATAATAGTCCAGCACCCGGATGGCGCCCCAGGCCAGCAGGGTCCGGCCCAGGCCCACCGCCGCCAGCTGGAGCAGGATGCCGGGGGCGAACACCCCCGTCCCCATGCGCAGCAGCAGCTCGCAGAAATTTGCCGCAGCGTCGATGAGGATCAGGGGCAGGAAATTTGCCGCCCGGATGGGCCTGCGCCCCGCCCCCCGGCCAAACCGGGCAAAAAGCAGCCCATAGACCAGGTAGAACAGCATCTCGGGACCATGGGCCCGCCAGCAGCCCGCCGCGGTGCCCTCGCTCACCCACTGTACCGCCGTACGAAGCACGAATACGCCGGGCGCCGCCAGCAGAGCGGTGGGCAGCACGGGAAATTCCGGCCACAGGAAGGTCAGCACCGGCAGCAGCACCACCGCCACCGAGATCTTGAAGTCCGCTGTCAGCAGGCTGATGGAGATCTGGGAGGCCAGCGCCACCAGCAGCGCGCCCAACAGGGCCGGGTGTCTGCGCCATCTCTGCCAGGTCCCGCTTCCCATTCCGCTCCCTCCCCTCCGGTTCTCTGTTCTTCCATCATACTCTATTTTAGTCCTTTTGTACACGCTTCTTTTGAAAACTTTCGATGTTTTTGGGCCTTTTTATCGAAAACCCGCCGCAGAGCAAGTCCGCGGCGGGTTTTCAGGTTCATTTCTGCAACAGCTCCGGCCCGTCACTGAATATGCACATGGTCGTTGATGTGGTCCTTGCAGTAGCAGTAGTAGCCGTTGCACTTGGAGCAATAGCGGAACTCCATGTCGGGATAGTCGGTGTCGGTCTTGCCGCACACGGCGCACTTGTGGATATATCCCTTGCGCTGCTGGGCCTCCCGGGTGGCCTTTTTGAAGTTGACGGTCTGCTGGGACCTCTGGTATTTGGCCTGCCGCTGGGCCCGTCCCACATGGGAGCGGATGTCAGACCAGAAGAAGAGCACATAGTTGAGGATGGCCACCACAGGCAGCAGCACGCCGGGGAGGTACAGGCTCAGCAGGCTGGACAGCACCCCCCACGCGAAGAGGGCCGCGTCCACCCAGGCCAGCCACTTGGCCTTCACCGGGATGAGGAAGAAGAGCAGGAACTGGGCGTCCGGGAAGAGGGTGGCGTAGGCGAAGAAGAGGGACAGGTTCACATAGTCCATGCTTGCGGTGGACAGATAGGCCTGGGTACCGGCAGGCATGGCCGCCGACAAAAGCAAATAGCTGACCAGGCCAACGATGATATTCAGCGCCACGCCCATGCCGTAGAACACCGTGAACTTTACAGAACCCCAATACCGCTCCAGCGTGGTGCCGATGGCCCAGTAGAAATACAATGCCAGCAGCAGGGCCACCGGCCTGGTGTACATGGGCACGAACACGAAGGTGACCAGCCGCCAGATCTGTCCGTGGAAGATATAATAGGGGTTAAAGCTGAGCAGGCCGCTCAGCGACATCCCGCCGCCGCTGAACATGTCCAGCAGATAGACCAGGGCGTTGCCCGCCACGATGATGGTCATCAGATTGGGTATGCCCAGTTTGGGGTGCCGATAGCAAAAGCGGTCCAGCCAGGAATCAATGGAACGCAAATCATTCCCTCCCAACATCAGTTTGTCCAAAGATACGGCTTGTGCCGGCAGAGCCTATCCTATCAGGGCAGGGCAAAAAAATCCAGAACATTTTGTAAATTTTCGCCCCGAACTATTTGAGTACTTTCCGAATGGCCTGTTTCATCTCCGGGGTCAGGACTTTGGCCGCCGCCCGGTAGGGCAGCGGGGGCAGAGCCATGAACCGCTCCTCCGCCGCGGCGAAGGACCGGGCGCGGAAGGTGGAGAAAAACGCCTCACGCTTCGGATTTGCCTTCAGGGGAGATTCCAGGCGCGGATTCCCCTTTACCGCCTCAGCCAGGGGACGCTCTATCTCTCCCATCTCTCCCGACAGGCTCTCAAAGATCTCCTGTCCCCGGGGGCTGTTGACCATGACCATGGATAGCCCCTTCTCCCGAGGGGTGGGCAGCTCCAGCTTGGGATCCAGGCCCCAGAAGTCGGCCAGAGTGAAGTCGGCAGGGCGGCAGGTATTGGTGTAGGCACACCGGGCGCAGGAGGGCCGCAGGAAGAGCTGCATGCCGAAGCCCCGGCCGTAGGTGGTGCGGTTGAACTCCTCCGACCACACGGAGCCGTCCTCAAAGGTAACGGTGAAGCAGGGCTTCTGCCAGCCGTGGGACTTGTCCTTGAAGCGCACACCGGTCACCCCCTTGCCGTGCTTTTGCTCCAGGGACTCCACATAAGCCCGGAACACTGCCGGCGAGGGCACTCCGTGGCACACCAGGTCACAGGTGGTCAGGTTGTCATAGGGCCTGCCCAAAAAGCGGTACAGGCCGTCGATCTGGCAGGGCACGCCGGAGAAGAGCACCGGCACCCCCCGGTCCAGCAGCTCCTTGGCCTGCTTCAGAGTATCCCCCAGGTCGCTCTGGACGTATTTGGAGCCCCGCATGGGGGCAAGCTCCTCTTCGGTCCGTGCGCAGACATGCCGGGCGCTCCGCCCGTCCTCCAGCACCGCGCCGAACACCGCGCCTCCCTGCTCCAGGGTGCGCCGGGCCAGCAGGGTAAAGAAACCGCCGGAGGAGCTCTTCTCCCGCACGCCGTCATCCAGGCACCACACGGCGTGGACCCTGTCCGGGCTATGGTCCCGCCGGGGGGAGAGGGTCACATGGGGGCACACCCGCTCGCATTTGCGGCAGAGGATACACTGATCCGAGATCATCGGACGCAGGAATCCCTCGTGGTCGCGCTCCATGGCGATGGCCCCGGTGGGGCAGGCGGCCGCGCAGGCGGCGCAGCCGGTACAGTCGGCCCGGCCGCACAGGACGGGACGGGCCGCGTCCTCCTTCTCCTCCTCCGGTGCGGCGGGGAGGGGCGTTCCCTCAATGGCGGCGCGCAGATAGGCCAGAGAATCGGCCCTGGCCTCCGCCAGCCGGGCATGGACAGCCTCATAGTCCATGGGGGCCTCCACATCCGCGGTGGTATCCAGCCCGATGACCCGGTCGGCACAGCCCAGCCGGGAGAGCAGGCTGTAGATCCGGGAGAAGGTGGGCTCGGAACGCTCCCTGGGGGACATGGAGGTAAAGAAGGGCCGGTCGAACTGGAGGGAGAACACCGCGCCGTGGAAGGAGTTGGTCACCACGCAGGCGGCGTGCCGGAACAGGCCCAAAAACTCCCGAGGGCCCGCGTCGAAAATCAGGTCCCGGGCGCCGGGGATCTTCCGCCGTGCCCCGGCCAGCTGCACGATGGGCCAGCCCGTCCGCTCCGAGAGGGCCTGGGCGTAGGGTGCTGCCTCCCCCGGGTCGGAGACGAAGTAGCACAGGATGTAGGGCTCCTTATACTTGGGGGCCGCGGCCAGCTCCCCCCACTGCGCCCCGGTGAGGAGGAGGGTGGGGTCCAGCACCACCCGGGCGTCCCGGCCGGTGGTCTCCTTCACCAGCACCTGGCCCCGTTTCTCCCGCACGGAGAGGGCGTCGAACCCGGCCAGATAGTCCCGGAACTGCTTGTCATAGGGGGCGGGCAGAGTGGGCGTGCCCAGGCTGGGGCCGTAGGCTATCTTTCGGCCCTCCCGGACAAAGTCCAGCAGGAAGGCGGGCTCGAACTGCCGGTCGGCAAAGATGAAGGGATTCCAGATCTGATCGCTGCCCGCCACATACACATCGTAGGCCGGCGGGTCCCGCCGCAGCTCTTCAAAAGAGGTGTAGCGCCGGGGGCTGAGCTTCATCTCCTCCTCCACGAAGGAATTGAACCGGTCATACCGGGTCTTGAAAGCCCGGTAGTGGAGGGCGGTATGGGTGTCCGACGCCAGCGCCCGCACCGAGGCCGATTTTTTGAACAGCTCGTTGGTCCGGGTGGTGTGGGGCAGGCGGAAGTCGATGATCTCGCACTCTGTCCCCAGCCCCTGGATGGCCTGCATGGTGGCATAGGCCTGGAGCTGTGCCCCGTAGTGGTGGGCGAAATGGAAGGTGATAAGGCCGGCTTTTGTCATAGAAAGGGTCACTCCCCTGTTAAATCTGCATATACGTGGTTATGTTACCATGGAGCAAAGCGAAATGGTATCATATGTCATCCCTTGGCGGTTCCGGCGCAAGCCGGGAGCCAATGGGGACATAAAGCAGGTATGATAGCCGCTTTGCGGCTATTATATCATAGCCCCCCGGGCCGTTCAAGGCGGGAGGGCCTTCCATTCCGGGGTTGACAAAATGAGACCCGCTTCGTATAATAGGTAGAAAGTGATGAAGGGAAAAAAGGTACGGCTGTCCTGCTCAGAGAACCGGTGGTTGGTGCGAACCGGCGCGAGGGCCCCGTGCGGATACTGGTCCCGGAGCTGTCCGCCTGAAGCACAGTAGGGCGGACCGTCTGGCCCCGTTAGCGGCTGTGGCCTTGTTGGAGGCCGTGAGCGTCCCCCGGCGACGGCGGACGGAACCAGGGTGGTACCGCGTATCAGTATTTACGCCCCTGACCTAACGCAAGTGGGTCAGGGGGTTTCTTTTTCCCTGACCGATCAAAACAGGAGGAAGCAGCAATGAGCAAAGGTTTTGAAAAGTACATTCCCTTCGTCCCCCTCAAAATGGAGCGCCGCCAGTGGCCCGACCGGGAGATCAAAAAGGCCCCCATCTGGTGCTCCGTGGACCTGCGGGACGGCAACCAGGCCCTGGTGGACCCCATGAACCTCCAGGAGAAGCTGGAATATTTCCACACCCTGGTGGACATCGGCGTCAAGGAGATCGAGATTGGATTCCCCTCCGCCTCCGAGACCGAGTATGAGATCTGCCGGGAGCTCATCGACGGCGGCCACATCCCCGATGACGTGACTATCCAGGTGCTGGTCCAGGCCCGGCCCCACCTGATCCAGAAGACCTTCGAGGCCATCAAGGGCGCCAAGCACGTGATCCTCCACTTCTACAATTCCACCTCCACCCTCCAGCGCAAGGTGGTGTTCCACTCCGACATGGCGGGCATCACCAAGATCGCCACCGACGCCGCCAAGCTCATCCGTGAGCTCTCCCAGCCCATGATCGAGGCGGGCATGGACCTGCGGTACGAGTACTCCCCCGAGTCCTTCATGGGCACCGAGATGGACTACGCCGTGGAGATCTGCCAGGCCGTCATCGAGGCCATCCACGCCACGCCGGAGAAGAAGATCATCCTCAATCTCCCCACCACGGTGGAAAACTGCATGCCCAACTACTTTGCCGACGAGATTGAGTACTTCATCTCCAAGCTCCCCAGCCGGGACTGTGCCATCATCTCCCTCCACCCCCACAACGACCGGGGCTGCGGCGTGGCCACCGCCGAGATGGGCCTGCTGGCCGGCGCCGAGCGCATCGAGGCCACTCTCTTCGGCAACGGCGAGCGCACCGGCAACGTGGACATTGTCACCCTGGCGCTGAACATGCACACCCAGGGCGTGGACCCAGAGCTGGACTTCTCCAACATCAACAGGATCAAGGACATGTTTGAGCGCTGCACCAAGATGAAAGTGGGCGAGCGGCAGCCCTATGCCGGCGAGCTGGTGTTCACCGCCTTCTCCGGCTCCCATCAGGACGCCATCAACAAGGGCACCCAGTACATGGAGGAGAGCGGCACCGACAAGTGGGAGATCCCCTACCTGCCCATCGACCCCGCCGACGTGGGCCGTCAGTACGAGCCCATCATCCGCATCAACTCCCAGTCGGGCAAGGGCGGCGCCGCCTACGTGATGCAGCACTCCTTCGGCTTCGAGCTGCCCAAGGCCATGCACCCTGAGTTTGGCCACATCGTCCAGGTGGAGACCGACCGGGTGGGCACCGAGCTCAAGCCCCAGCGGGTGTACGAGCTCTTCAAGGAGAACTATATCGACGCCACCCAGCCCTATCAGATGCTGCGCCACTCCTTCGCCGAGTTCACCGACGAGGAGGGCCACTCCCACGTCACCTTTGCCGGCACCCTGCGCCACACCGACACCGTTTTCCAGGTCCAGGGCAGCGGCAACGGCCCCATCGACGCTTTCTTCAACGCCATCCACGGCCAGAAGATGGACCGTTTCACCTTTGTGGACTACAAGGAGCACGCCATCAAGCAGGGCTCCGACTCCCAGGCTGTGGCCTACATCCATCTCAAGGATGAGGAGGGCCGGGACTGGTTCGGCGTGGGCATGAGCCACAACATCAACCTGGCCCCCCTGAAGGGCATCCTCTCCGCCATCAACCGCAACGTGGCCTTCCGCCACGGCAAAAAAATCTAAACAGCAAATCTTACGGCCGGACAGCGGGATTTTTCTCCCTGTCCGGCCTTGTATTTCATGCCGCCATCGGGTATGATTTTAGAGATAACACCAATGAGAACGAGGCGAACACCATGAATTACCTGCTGGACAGTCACACCCACACCGTGGCCAGCGGCCACGCCTACGCCACCCTGCTGGAGATGGCCCGCGCCGCCGCCGACCAGAGACTGGAGCTGCTCTGCGTCACCGACCATGCCCCGGCCATGGAACACACCACCTGCCGGGATTACTTCGCCAACACCCACATCATCGACCGGGAGCTCTTCGGCGTACAGATGATGATCGGTACGGAGCTCAACCTGCTGGACTGCGAGGGGACCGTGGACCTGGATGACGGCCTTCTGCGCAAGCTGGACATGGCCATTGTCAGCCTGCACACCAAATGCATCCCGCCCCACGGCAGCGCAGAGGGCTATACCAACGGCCTCATCACCGCCATGAAGAACCCCTTCGTCAACATCATCGGCCACCCGGACGACGGCCGCTATCCCCTGGATTACCCCGCTCTGGTCCGCGCCGCCGGGGAGAACGGCGTGCTGCTGGAGGTCAACAACAGCTCCCTGGCCCCCGGCTCCTTCCGGGTGAACGCCCCCGTCCACTGCGCCGAGATGCTCCGCCAGTGCAAGTCCCAGGGCGTGGCCGTGGTGGTGGGCAGCGACGCACACTTTGTCTCCTCCGTGGGCCGCCACCAGTACGCCGAGGCCCTGCTCAAGGAGCTGGACTTCCCCGAGGAGCTCATCATGAACCGGGATCCCGCCGCCTTCCGGGCCTTTATAAACCGCCGTCGTGACCGCCGGTAAACCGTAAAAATTACAAATTGCAACAAAATGGGAAGAGGGATTGTCCCCCTTCCTTTTTTGTTGTAAAATAGCGTTAACATAATGAAGGAGGCTCCCTTTCATGCATCTGCGCCGCCTTGCCCGCATTTTATCGGGTACTCTCGCTGTTTTGCTGCTGCTCCTCCTCCCCGCTCAGGCCCTCTCGGTCCAGGAGGCCCGGGAGCTGCTGGAGGAATACTACATTGATCCCGTTCCCCAGGATGTGCTGGACCAGGGTACCGTCCAGGCCATGCTGGACAAGCTGGGCGATCCCTATACCCAGTATTTTACCCCGGAGCAGTATGCGGAATTTCTCGCCTCCATGGAGGATACCGACATCGTAGGCATCGGCGTGGTCTCCCTGCAGGGAAGCGGCGGCCTTACCATTACCTCGGTGCTGCCCGGTTCCCCGGCGGAGTACGCCGGACTGCAGGCAGGGGACGTCATCACGGCGGTGGACGGCCGTTCTGCCGCGGGGGTGGACTCCAGCCTGGTCTCCTCCTGGATCCAGGGCGAGGAGGGCACCTCCGTCCAGGTGACCTACCTGCGGGACGGAGACAGGCGCACCATCACGCTGGAGCGGGCCGCCATCACCATTCCGTCCACCTCTTTCCAGATGTTGGACGGCCATATCGGTTATCTGGAATGCACTACCTTTGGTCCCGACACCCTGGGCCATTTTCAGGACGCGGTCAGCGGCTATGACAGTGCCGCCGACCACTGGATCGTGGACCTCCGCGGCAACGGCGGCGGTCTGACTCAGGCCGCCGTCCAGTCGGTGGGAGTCTTCGCAGGTAAGGGCGTCATGGGCTATCTGCGCAGCGGCAGCGGAAGCTGCAGCGCTTTTGGCCAGGACGAGGAAGCGCTCTCCATCAATCCGGTCATCGTCCTCTCCGACGGCTATACCGCCAGCTCATCCGAGCTCTTCTCCGCCTGCGTCCGGGACCTGGACGCAGGGATCGTCATCGGCGGGCGCACTTTCGGCAAGGGCGTGGCCCAGACCCTGCTGGACCAGGAGACACTGCCCGACTATTTTCCTGACGGCGACGCCATAAAGATCACCTCTTTCCGTTATTTCGCTCCCGGCGGAGCCACCACCAACACCGTGGGCATAATTCCTCATCTCCTGGTGCCCTCAGATTTGGCCCGGCAGGTAGCGGAGCTTCTCTCAGCCACCGCTCCCGGCGGGGACACCTCGGGCTATTACCGTCTGGATCTGGTGTGGCGCTGGTACATCGACAAGGATACGGTCCGGCAGCCGGAGTACCGGGAAGCCTTTGAAGCGCTTCTCTCCGCCATTCCGTCCACTGCCAGGCTGTGGACCGGCACCGGCGGTCCCACCGGCTGGCGGAGCACAGACGCCGCCTCTGTGGCCGCCGAGAACGGCGTATCCTGGCTGGACCGCTCCTTTACTGACACGGAAGACAGCCCGTACGCCCAGGCCATCGACCTGCTGGGCACCTACGGCGTCCTCTCCGGCACCGGCGATGGCCGTTTTGACCCGGAGGGCTCTCTGACCCGGGCCCAGCTCTGCGCGCTGCTGGCCCAGGCCCTCAACTGCAATGTGCCTGACGGTCCCAGCGCCTTTACCGACGTGTCCATGGACGCCTGGTATGGCCCCGCTGTCAACGCCCTGGCCGGTATGGGGCTGGTCTCCGGCCTGGGGGATGGCCGCTTCGCACCCGACGCTCCGGTGACTCATGAGCAATATATCTCCATCATGGGCCGCCTGGCCCGATACCTCAGCCTGAATTTCCACGAGGCATACGCCCAGATGCCCGACGGCGCTTCTGATACCGAAGCGCTGGCCCCCTGGGCCTCCTGGGCCAGGGGGGATACGTGGCTGCTGGCCCTGAGCCAGCGGGGTTATCTGGGCAACACCCTCAGCCTGCTGTGGGATGATCTGGGCGAGATCGCCCCCCAGTCAGTCACCACCCGGGAGGAGGCCGCCGCCCTGCTCTATCAGGTGCTCTCCTATACCGGTATATTTCCCATCTGACTGTGCTCCGTGCAAAAAATGTCCTCCGCGGTATGATCGCGGAGGACATTTTCCTTTTGATCAAAGCGGGATCACTCCGCCGTCACCAGGCGGACCAGCACCTCCACCATCTTCTCCAACGCGAAGGTGGGGATATATTCATGGACGCCGTGGAAATTCACGCCGCCGGTGCACAGGTTGGGACAGGGCAGGCCCATGTAAGACAGCCGGGCGCCATCGGTACCGCCCCGGATAGGCACCTCCAGCGCCGTGACGCCGCAGGCCTCCATGGCCGCCCGGGCCTTGTGGACCAGATACATATGGGGCTCGATCTTCTCCCGCATGTTGTAGTACTGGTCCCGCAGCTCCAGCTCCACCGTACCGGCGCCGTACACCCGGTTCAGGTAATCCGCCGTCCGCTCCATAAATGCCTTGCGCGCCTCGAACTTCTCCCGGTCATGGTCCCGGATGATGTAGCTCAACTCGGCAAGGGTCTCGTCGCCGGACATGTGCGCCAGGTGATAAAAACCCTCGTACCCCTCGGTATGGGCCGGGGTCTCGGCGGGAGGCAGCATGGAGACGAACTCATGGGCGATGAGCAGGGCGTTTTTCATCTTGTTCTTGGCCGAACCGGGATGGATGTTGACGCCGTGAATGCGGACCTTCGCCCCGGCGGCGTTGAAATTTTCATACTCCAGCTCACCCAGCTCCCCGCCGTCCACCGTGTAGGCCACCGCCGCGCCGAAGCCCTCCACGTCGAAATGGTCCGCCCCGGCGCCCACCTCCTCGTCAGGGGTGATCGCCACGGCAATGCGGCCGTGAGGGATCTCGGGATGGGCGGTCAGATACTCCACCGCCGTAAAGATTTCGGCCACGCCTGCCTTGTCGTCGGCCCCCAGCAGGGTGGTGCCGTCGGTAACGATCAGGTCCCGGCCCACATACCGCTCCAGGCTTTCAAAGTCGGCGGCCTTCATGACGATATTCTTCTCCCGGTTGAGCACAATGTCCCCGCCCTGGTAATGGACGACCTGCGGCTTTATATTGGCGCCCGGCGCGTCCGGAGAGGTATCCATGTGGGCCACCAGCCCCATGCAGGGGACGCCCTCGCATCCCGGTGTGGCGGGCAGCCAGCCGTAGACATATCCGTTCTCATCCATATGGGCATTCTGCAGTCCCATCTGGGACAGCTCGGCGGCCAGAGCCGCACCCAATACCTTCTGCTTTTCCGTGGTGGGGACGGTGGTCCCGTTTTCATCCGATTGGGTATCATAGGATACGTAGTTCAGGAAACGATCCACAACGTTCATCGCTCCGCACTTCCTTTCCGGGCCGATTCACAACAGATGTACACCCGCTTGTCTATTGACGGGACCGTTTCTTCCCGTTAAACTAAACTTAAGCACATCTGCACGGCTTTTGATATGCCCTATTGTAACACAATGGAAGTGATATTGCTATGACAACCTTGCGGGAGTTCACGTTTCCCTCCAGCGACGGGGTCCATCAGGTCCACGCCGCGGAGTGGATGCCGGAGAAAGCGCCCAGGGCGGTAGTCCAGCTGGTCCACGGTATTTCGGAATACAGCGGCCGGTACGACGCCTTCGCCCGCTTTCTCAATTATCATGGTTTCGCCGTCTGCGGCCACGACCACCTGGGCCATGGCCGCACCGTTTCCGGGCCCGGGGAATTCGGCTTTCTGGGCCAGCGGGACGGATGGGATCATCTGACCCTGGATGTCCGGGCCCTGCGGGAATTGGAGGGTGCGCGTTTTCCCGGCATTCCCTATTTTATTCTGGGCCATTCCATGGGCTCCTTCGTCACCCGCACGTATCTCATCCGCTGGCCCGGCACGGTGGATGGCGCCATCCTCTCCGGCACCGGGCAGGAACCGCCCCTGCTGGTGGGCTTCGCCAAGCTGGCCTGCTCGGTGCTCTGCGCTCTGCGGGGACCCAACTCCCGCAGCCGCTTCATCACCTCCCTCTCTCTGGGGGCCTACAACCGTCAGTTCCGGCCCAACCGGACGCCCAACGACTGGATCAGCCGCGACCAGGCCATAGTGGATGCCTACAACGCCGATCCCCTGTGTCAATTTGTCCCCACTGTGGGCATGTTCCGGGACATGATGCAGGGTCTCCGGTTCATCTCCGACCGGGCTAACCTGTCCCGGATGGATCCCAACACCCCTGTCTACCTGTTCTCCGGCGACCGGGACCCGGTGGGAAGCTGCGGCCGCGGAGTGGAAAAGGTGGCCGGCTTTTTCCGGGAGGCCGGCACCACAGACCTCACTGTGAAGCTCTACCCCGGCGGGCGGCATGAGATGCTCAACGAGGTGGAGCGGGAGCAGGTCTTTGCCGATGTGCTCTCCTGGCTGGAGGGACACATGCCCCGCTGAGCGCAGACTACCCATAAAACAGGATCTTGTTGTATATTGTTCGGGGAAGTTGGCTATGCTATCCTCAGAATCCGATTTTGAGGAGGTCTCCTGATATGATCATCGACAAGATCGCCCTGGTTCTGGCCATCATCGGCGGCATCAACTGGGGCAGTATCGGCGTATTCGGCTTCGACTTCGTGGCCTTCCTGTTCGGCGGCCCCACCGCAGCCTTCAGCCGGATCGTCTACGCCCTGGTGGGCATCTCCGCCCTGTGGTGCATTTCCCTTCTGTTTCGGGACACCGCAGCCGCGGGGGAACACACCTGAAGCCCATTTTCTGTGGATATCTGTAAAAAGGCGGGGACCGGCGTCCCCGTCTTTTGCTGTCTCCGGAGCAAAAAAGCGCTCTCTTGACACTCCGGCCACGCCGGGGTATACTTTTACTGCAGAAATAAACCCCCCGGGGGTATTTTCTCAAAGAAAAGAATTGATAAGGAGCGTCTGTTATGACGAAAAAACTGATCATCGAGGGCATGATGTGCTCTCACTGCACCGGCCGGGTACAGAAGGCCCTTTCCGCCCTTGATGGCGTCTCCGCCGTGGAGATGGATCTGGAAGAAAAGTCCGCCGACGTCACCCTCTCCGCCGACGTGTCCGACGACGTGCTCACCGCCGCCGTCACCAGGGCCGGGTACAAGGTCCTGTCCTGCGCCGGCGCCGGTGTACCCCCCAACCCGCGGCCGCCCGCGGGCGCCCCCGCTTTTTGCGCCCCTGGTGGTATCATTCTCCCCTTTCTGATTGACTTTTTTCCCGGATGATACTATACTATTTTTAAGGATATCAAAAAATTTTTTTGAAAGAGGTGCGCATCATGTCCTCTCTGCTCATCCGGAACGCCCGCTATGTTGTCTCCTGCGACGACAATGATACCCTCTACGAGCGCTGCAACATTCTCATCCGCGACAATGTCATCGCCTGCATCGGACCCGACCTGTTTCCGGCTGACGAGGTCATCGACGCCTCCTCCATGGTGGTCTATCCCGGCCTCATCAACACCCACCACCATCTTTATCAGATCTTCTCCCGCAACCTGCCTGAAGTACAGAAAATGGAGCTCTTCCCCTGGCTCACCGCCCTCTATGAGGTGTGGAAGGGGCTGGACGAGGAGGCGGTAGAGTGCTCCTCCCTCACCGGCCTGGGAGAGATGCTCAAGACCGGCACCACCACCTGCTTTGACCATCACTACGTATTCCCCCGGGACGGCGGCGACCTGATCTCCGCCCAGTTCCGTGCGGCGGAGCAGGTGGGAATGCGTTTTGTGGCCTCCCGGGGCTCCATGGACCTGTCCAAAAAGGACGGCGGCCTGCCTCCCGACAGCGTGGTGCAGACCATCGACGCCATTCTGGCCGACTCGGAGCGGCTGGTCCGTACCTGGCACGACCCCTCTCCCCTGTCCATGCGCCAGGTGGTCCTTGCCCCCTGCTCCCCCTTCTCGGTCACCGGCGACCTGATGCGGGAGAGCGCCAGGCTGGCCCGCAGCCTGGGGGTCCGGCTCCACACCCACGTGGCCGAAACCCGGGACGAGGAGCGCTTCACCGTGGAGAAGTTCGGCATGCGGCCGGTAGCCTACATGCAGTCCCTGGGCTGGACGGGCGAGGACGTGTGGTACGCCCACGGCATCCACTTCAACGACGACGAGCTGCGCATTCTGGCCGAGACGGCCACCGGCGTGGCCCACTGTCCGGCCTCCAATATGAAGCTCGCCTCCGGCGTGTGCCGGGTACCTGACATGCTGCGTCTGGGGGTCCTCGTGGGCCTGGCGGTGGACGGTTCGGCCTCCAACGACGGCTCCAGCCTGCTGGAGGAGATGCGGGTGTGCTACCTGCTCCACCGGCTCACCTCCAGCGCCGCCGCCCCCACCGGCTACGACGTGCTCAAGCTGGCCACCCGGGGCTCCGCCCGGCTGCTGGGCCGGGACGATATCGGCCAGCTGGCTCCCGGCAAGGCCGCCGACCTCTTCCTCATTGATCTCAACCGGCTCTCCCTGGTGGGCGCCCAGTTCGATCCCCGCTCCATGCTGGCCACCGTGGGCTTCAAGGGGGATGTGGACTACACCATCGTCAACGGCGTCCCCGTGGTCCGGCAGGGCCGGCTGACCGCCGTGGACGAGGACGAGATCGTCTCCCGCTCCAACGCCGTGGTCCGCCGTTACCTGAACCGCTAGATCCTTCCCGCACCGCCCGTTTTTCTTGGAAAACGGGCGGTGTTTTTGTCTAAATTGTATCTTGTATTGTAAGGGTACTGTGCTAGAATAATGATCTATTGACAGCTCTGGAGGAATATTCATGGAGGAGACCGCACAGCTCAAGCCCCTTTTTACCCGTGAAGCCCTGGTCCGGCTCATCATTCCCCTGGTGGTGGAACAGTTTCTGCTGATGAGCGTGGGCATGATGGACACCGTCATGGTCACTTCCGCCGGACAGGCCGCCGTTTCCGGCGTCTCCCTGGTGGATAACATGAATCTGCTCATCATCATGATTTTTTCCGCCCTGTCCACCGGCGGCGCCGTGGTCTGCTCCCAGTATCTGGGCCGGCAGGAGGTGGAAAACGCCCGCACCGCCGCCAAGCAGCTGCTCTATGTGGTATTCTCCCTGGCCACTGTGCTGATGGTGCTGGCGCTGGTGTTCCGGCGGCACCTTCTCTCCCTGCTCTTCGGCCAGATCGAGCCCGACGTGATGGACAGCGCCCTGATGTATTTTCTGGCCACCTCCCTGGCCTACCCCTTCATCTCCCTTTACAACGCCGGTGCGGCTCTCTTCCGTTCCATGGGCAACAGCAAAGTGTCCATGTTCAATTCCCTGATCGTGAACATCGTCAACGTAGTGGTCAACGCCGTGCTTATCTACGGCTTCGGGATGGGAGCCTTGGGCGCGGGCATCGGCACCTTGGTCTCCCGCATCGTCGCCGCCGTTATCATCCTCTGTCTCCTTCAGCACCACAACAACGTGCTCCGCGTGGAGGGACTCCTTCAGCTCCGGTTCCGGCGGGACATGGTCAGGCGTATCCTCACCATCGGCATCCCCAACGGGCTGGAAAACGGCCTTTTTCAGGCAGGCAAGCTGGTGGTGCTCAGCCTTATTACCCTGTTCGGCACTGACGCCGTAGCCGCCAACGCCATCGCCAACAGCATCGCCAGCGTTGTCAATGTGCCGGGCCAGGCCATCGGCCTGGCCATGATCACAGTGGTGGGGCAGTGCATGGGCGCCCGGCGGCCCGACCAGGCGGTGCACTACGCCAAGCGGCTGGTGGGGCTGGTCTACCTCTCGCTGGGCAGCCTGTCCCTGCTCATGTTTTTCTTTGCCGCCCCCCTGTGTTCCATCTTCCAGCTCACTCCCAGGGCTGCCGCCATGGCTGCCGAGGTGCTGCGCTGGTGCGCCGTGTTCAACTGTCTGGTCTGGCCCCTCTCCTTCACTCTGCCCAATGCCCTCCGGGCCGCGGGAGATGCCGTGTTCACCATGGCGGTGTCTCTGGCGTCCATGTTTCTGTTCCGGGTGTGCTTCAGCTATGTGCTCTCCTGCTCCTGGGGCATGGATCTGGGGCTTCTTGGGGTGTGGATCGCCATGATCATCGACTGGTGGGTCCGGGCGCTCTTCTTCGTCCTCCGCTTTGCCCGGGGCAAATGGAAACAGATCAATCTGATCTGAGTATAAGAAACAAAAAGTTGGGTACCGATACGGTACCCAACTTTTTTGCATTTACCCGTCGGGGAACTCAGCGCTGTCCCTTATCGTAGGGGATACCCTCTGCCTTGGGGGCACGGGACTTCTTGGAGGTGAAGGCCAGGACCACCAGCGAGATGATATAGGGCAGCATGTTGTACACGGAGCTGGGGATGTTCAGCGCGGCCAGGAAGGAGAATGCGCTGTACACGTTGGACAAGGCCCGGAACAGGCCGAAGAGCAGGGCCGCCAGGGCAATACGGGTGGGCTTCCACTGGCCGAAGATCATGACGGCCAGTGCCAGAAAGCCGAAACCGGCCACGCCGTTTTCAAACTTCCACTCGCTGACGCCGGCGGTGATATATACGATACCGCCCAGTCCGCCCAGCACGCCGGAGATGAGGACGCCTGCGTAGCGCATCTTATACACATTGATACCCACCGAGTCGGCCGCCTGGGGATGCTCGCCGCAGGCGCACAGCCGCAGGCCGAAACGGGTCTTGTAGAGCACGATATAGGAGATCACCAGCGCGATGACGGCCAACAGCATGAACCAGTTGAACTCAAAGCCGTTGATATTCACCAGGAAGGCCTTTTTCGCGTCGATATACTGGATGGTGGAGGACACGTTGTCCACATTCTCCGCCGTGTTCATGGCCTTGACAAACACGGTGGCGGCGGCGGTACCCAGCAGGTTCATGGCGGTGCCCACCAGGGTCTGGTCCGCCTTGAAGTTGACGGCGGCCACCGCCAGCAGAAGGGAGTAGACCATGCCCAGCAGGATGGCCGCCAGCACGGTGAGGAGCAGCGTCACAGGTGCAGAGGAGCCGGCGGGCAGGAACTTCATCATCAGCGCGCCGCCCAGGGCGCCCATGACCATGATGCCCTCCAGTCCGATGTTGATGACGCCGGAGTGCTCAGAGAAGCAGCCGCCCAGAGCCACCAGCATCAGGACGGAGGCAAAAATCAGCGTATACTGGATCAGCAGCAACATTACTGATCGCCTCCTTTCCCGGCATCTCCGGCCGCCGGTGTTTTGGTCCGCTCTTCCTTCTTCGCTGCGTGCGCGTCCATGAAGTTCTTGATAAACAGCACGAAACCGCACAGGTAGATAATGAGCGCGGAGATCAGATCGGCAATCTGCGCGGAATACATGGTCTTATCCACATACGCGCCGCCGTTGGTGATATGCTGGATGAAATAGGAGGAAAAGATCGCCGCGATGGGGTTGAGTCCGCCCAGGAAGGCAGCGGCAATGCCGTTGAAGCCCATGGCGGGCACCGAGGACTGGGTGCACTGCCACTGCTCGAAGCCGGTGAGGAAGAACAGGGCCGCACCCATGCCGGCCAGACCGCCGGCAATGGCCATGGTGAGGATGATATTGTTCTTCTCCTTCATACCGCAGTACTTGGCGGCGAAGCGGTTGTAGCCGGTGGCTTTGAGCTCATAGCCCAGCCTGGTCTTTTCCAGCACCACCCACACCAGAATGGCCACCAGGATGGCCAGCGGGATGGCAATGGTCACGTACTGGTTCTTGGTGAAAAACTGGTCCAGCCCGGCGTTGGGCAGGATGGCGCTCTTGTTGGTGCTGGCCAAGGTCATGGTATAGGGGCTGGCCGTCTCCTTCACCTGGGTGAGCAGCATGTTCACGGCATACAGGCTGATCCAGTTGAGCATGATGCAGGAGATGACCTCGTTGACATTGCAGTAGGCCTTGAGCACGCCGGAGATGCAGCCCAGCAGGGCGCCGGCCACAATGGCCGCGACGAGGCACACATACCAGGGCATATTCAGGGCCAGGGCGCAGTACAGGCTGGCGCCGGCACCCACCACATACTGGCCCGCCGCGCCGATATTGAACAGGCCCACCTTATAGGCAAACAGGATGGACAGGGAACACATCAGCAGAGGCGCCGTCTTGACCAGGGTATTGCCCAGATATTTCAGCTGGGCGGGACGGCTGGGGTAGGTAAGGAAGTTCTTGACAATGGTAGTGATAGCCTCCCATGCGCCGGCGGGATTGATGATCAGCAGCACCACATAGCCGATGAGCAGTCCCATCAGGATACACAGCAGGGATGCCACCAGAGACTGCACGCTTTTGTTTTTCCAGAGGGAGCGGGCCCTCTTTTCCTGTTTCATCTCTTACTTTCCCTCCCTCTTGGCGCCGGCCATATAGAGGCCCAGTTCCTCCACGGTAGTGGTCTTGGGATCCAGTTCGCCCACGATCTCTCCCTCGTACATCACCAGGATGCGGTCGGACAGGCTCATGACCTCGTCCAGCTCCAGAGAGACCAGCAGCACTGCCTTGCCCGCGTCCCGCTGGGCCACGATCTGGCCGTGGATATACTCGATGGCGCCCACATCCAGACCGCGGGTGGGCTGCACGGCGATGAGCAGCTCCGGATCCTTGTCGATCTCACGGGCGATGATGGCCTTCTGCTGGTTGCCGCCCGACATGCTGCGGGCCATGGTGACGGGGCCCTGTCCGGAGCGCACGTCATACTGTTCGATGAGCCGCTGGGCATAGTCCCGGATGGCCTTGCGCTTGAGGAAGCCGCCGCCCACGAACTCAGACTCGAAATACCGCTGGAGCACCAGGTTATCTTCCAGCGAGTAATCCAGCACCAGGCCGTACTTGTGCCGGTCCTCCGGGATATGGCTCATACCCAGGACGGAACGGCGGCGGATGGGCACATGGGTGATATCCTGCCCCTTTAATGTGATGGTACCGCCCTCCAGCGGCTCGATGCCGGTAAGGCCGTAGACCAGCTCGCTCTGTCCGTTGCCATCAATGCCGGCGATACAGACGATCTCGCCCGCCCGGCACTGGAAGGATACATGCTTGACCGCGTTGTTCTTGTGGATCTTGGAGGCCACAGTCAGGTCCTTCACCTCCAGCACAGTCTCGCCGGGGGTACAGGGCTCTTTATGGACCTGGAATTCCACATCCCGGCCCACCATCATGCGGGAAAGCTCTTCCTTCGTGGTGCCCGCCACGTCCACGGTACCGATATACTTGCCCTTGCGCAGCACGCTGCACCGGTCGGCCACTGCCATGATCTCGTTGAGCTTGTGGGTGATGAAGAGGATGCTCTTGCCCTCGGCCTTCAGCCCCCGCATAATGTCCATCAGCTCTTCGATCTCCTGGGGCGTCAGGACGGCGGTGGGCTCGTCAAAGATCAGGATCTCATTATCCCGGTAGAGCATCTTCAGGATCTCAGTACGCTGCTGCATGCCCACGGAGATATCCTCCACCATGGCGTCCGGGTCCACCTTCAGGCCGTACTTTTCAGAGAGCTCCACCACCTTTTTCCGGGCCTCATCCTTCTGCAGGAAAGGCCCCCTGGTGGGCTCCACACCCAGAATGATATTGTCCAGAACGGAGAATACCTCCACCAGCTTGAAGTGCTGGTGGACCATGCCGATGCCCAGATCGTTGGCGTCGTTGGGATCCTTGATCTGGACCACCTTTCCGTCTTTCTTGATGGTGCCCTCCTCCGGCTGATACAGGCCGAAGAGTACGCTCATCAGCGTGGACTTGCCGGCGCCGTTCTCGCCCAGCAGGGCATGAATCTCCCCCCGCCGGAGCTGCAGCGTGATATTGTCGTTGGCGATGATGCCGGGAAATCTCTTGGTGATATTCAGCATCTCAATGGCGTATGGTTGTTGTTCCAAGCCTGACGACCTCCCCCTCGTTATCTTCCACTATGGGTCTTGTCTTTATTGTACTATATTTTGTTGCATATTTCAAAACAAAAATTATTTTTCTGGAACGAAAGGAAAAAAGCGGACGGGAGGGTTCCCGTCCGCTTTTTATGCTGTTTTCAGGCTGTTTACTTGATGTTGCCCAGGTCGTTGACCGTGATGGACACGGAAGGCATGGCGGAAATGTCGTTGGAGACAGTGATCTTGCCGTCGAACATATCCTTCACCAGGGCCTTGTAGTCATCCTGGCTGAAGCCGTCGCCCCACTGGGTTGTCTCCATGGGGATCTGGACGTAGTTGACGGTGGGATCGTCGCCGCTCACCAGGCCCAGGGTATCGATCTTGCCGCCGTACTCGGAGAACTTGCCGTCTACGACCTCGCCCAGCATATGCTCGACGGTGGGCGCCAGGCCCTTCATAGCGGAGGTGATGGTCATGCCCGCGCCGTAGCCGCCGTCGATGATGCCGGCCTGATCCACGTCAACGCCGATGACCTT
Organism: Pseudoflavonifractor sp. HCP28S3_F10; assembly: GCF_052065415.1. NCBI lineage: Bacteria > Bacillati > Bacillota > Clostridia > Eubacteriales > Oscillospiraceae > Pseudoflavonifractor > Pseudoflavonifractor sp. HCP28S3_F10. The sequence continues at coordinate 62,183 of NZ_JBQHUB010000009.1, forward strand.
ACCGCCGTCGACCTTGGCAGCAGCCTCAGCAGCGGAGGTGTAGATGCCGCCGCCGCAGGCGAACACGGCCTGAACGCCCAGGGTCTGATACCAGTTGTCCATAGCGGCGGTGATGTCGGCGTCGCCGAAGAACTGGTTGCCGTAGGCATACTCGACGGTCACGCTGGCGCCGGTATCGGCGGCAGCGGCGTCAGCGCCCTGCACGAAGCCGTAGCCATAGCGGACAACGGCGGGAACGGCCATGCCGCCCAGGAAGCCCAGGTGATCATAGCCCAGCTTCACAGCGGCGTAGCCGGCCATGTAGCCGCACAGCTCTTCCTGATACACAGCGCAGTAGACGTTGGCGGGCAGGGTGTAGCCGCCCAGGTCGCCCTCGCCCACGTCCAGAGCGATGAAGGTCACGTCGGGATAGACATCAGCAGTCTGGGTGATGGTCTCGCCGAAGGCATAGCCGGGCATCACGATGACGTTGAAGCCGTCGGCAATGGCCTTGTCGACCATGGCCACACGCTCGGCGGTGGAGTCACCGGCGGGCTTGTAATAGCTGAAGGGGATGGAATCGCCGCAGAAAGCCTTGCAGGCCTCATAGGTGGTCTGGTTGAAGGACTGGTCGGTGATATCGCCGTAGTCGGTGATCATAGCCACCTTGTAATCGCCGGCGGGCTCCACGGGAGTGGAAGCGGCGGGGGCGGAGGCGGCGGGAGCGGAGGCCTCGGGGGCCTTGCTGGGCTGAGTGGCGGTCCCGCCGCAGGCGGCCAGGGAACCGACCATGGCCAGAGACAGTACCAGAGCGGCGATCTTATTGAACTTCTTCAATGTAATCTACCTTCCTTTCATTAAGTACGCGGCCCGGCACGCCATGCGCTGCCGCACGGGCTGAGGCCGGGACACGGGAATATTATACAACATGCATATTCAAAGAGCAACCGCATTTTTGCCTTTTCCCAAAAAACTTTTACAGAAATGTTAAATAAGTAATGAGGACTCCCCCTTTCTGCCGGGAAAGTCCTCATTTGACTTTAAATCCTTGCTGTCAACTGTGCACCGGATCAGGCCTTGGCCGGCTTCACCAGGGCGCTGGCACCGATGCGGCTGGCTCCCGCGTCGATCATGGCCTGGGCCTCCTCAAAGGAGTGGATCCCGCCGGCAGCCTTGATCTTCACATCGGGTCCGATATGGGCCTTGAAAAGCGCCACGTCGGCCACGGTGGCGCCGCCGGTGGAGAAACCGGTGGAGGTCTTGATATACTCGGCCCCGGCCTCGGTGACCAGCTCGCACATGCGGATCTTCTCCTCCTCGGTCAGCAGGCAGGCCTCCACGATGACCTTCAGGATGCGGCCCTTGCAGCTGGCCTTGATGGCCTTCATTTCCTCCAGCAGATCGTCCCAGCGTTTGTCCTTCACCCAGCCCACGTTGATGACCATATCGATCTCGTCAGCGCCGCCGCGGATGGCGTCCTCAGTCTCAAAGACCTTGACCGCGGTGGTGGAGTAACCGTTGGGGAAACCGATGACGGTGCAGATCTTCAACTCATTGCCCACGTAGTCGGCCGCCTGCTTCACGTAGGAAGCCGGGATGCAGACCGACGCGCAGTGATAAGCCATGCCGTCGTCACAGATGGTCTTGATCTGCTCCCAGGTGGCGTCCTGTTTGAGCAAGGTATGGTCGCACATGGCCAGGATGTCCTTGATCTCCATATCGCTCATATCCTTTCTGCATAAAAGATTCCGTGATACATACCCACTATATCGTCTCTCTTTGCAAAAGTCAATGCAAACCGCGCTTCCTTTGGCAGGGATCATTTCACCCGGATCAGCTCATAGCTCCGCTTACCCAGGCCGATGCGCTCGGCATGTTCCAAACACACGCGCCAATTCGTCTCGGGGAAGCTGTTGCGGAAGGGATCATGATGGTCGCAGAAGTCGGGCGCGCGCATATTGTCATCCAGCTGGGAGCCGGGCATGGGGCTCTGGGCCATGCAGGCGTCGGCGCAGGCCTGGTCCAGAGCCACCGGGTCGAAGGACGCAAACATGCCCACATCGGGCAGGATGGGCACATCGTTCTCCCCGTGGCAGTCGCAGCAGGGGGACACGTCGATGACCAGGCTGATATGGAACTGGGGCCGTCCGTCCACCACCGCCTTGGAATACTCGGCGATCTTGGCGTTGAGCTCGTCGTTGGCGCAGTCGTTGGGGTTGTGGATGGCGTCGAAATTACACACGCCGATGCACCGGCCGCAGCCCACGCAGCGGCTGTGGTCAATGGACGCCCTGCGGTCCTCCCCGTAGGAGATGGCGCTGTGGGCGCACTGGCCCGCGCACATCCGGCAGCCCACACACCGCGCATGGTCCACCTCCGGCTTGCCGGCGGAGTGCTGCTCCATCTTGCCCGCCCGGCTGCCGCAGCCCATGCCGATGTTCTTCAGCGCGCCGCCGAAGCCCGCGTTCTCATGGCCCTTGAAGTGGCTCAGAGAGATGAATACGTCGGCGTCCATGATGGCCCGGCCGATCTTGGCGCGTTTCACATAGACGCCGCCCTCCACCGGGACCTCTATGTCGTCGGTACCCTTCAGGCCGTCGCCGATGATGATCTGGCAGCCGGTGGAGAGGGGGGAAAAGCCATTCTCACAGGCACTGTCCAGATGCTCCACGGCATTCTTCCGCCGCCCGGCATACAGGGTGTTGCAGTCGGTGAGGAAGGGCACGCCCCCCAGCTCCTTCACCACGTCGGCCACCGCCTTGGCGTAGTTGGGCCGCAGGAAGGCCAGGTTGCCCGGCTCACCGAAGTGCATCTTGATGGCCACCATCTTATGGTCAAAATCGATCTTCCCGATGCCCGCCGCCCGGATCAGCTTTTTCAGCTTATCCGGCAGGTTCAGGCCGGGATGACACCTGAGATCGGAAAAATAGACCTTTGCCTGTTCCATTATGCTCCTCCTTGTTCTCTGTATGCACGTTTTCTCAATGTGTACGGCTCTCCGGCCGGGCCGCTTCGTCTCTGCGGAACATCACGAAAAATGCCCACAGCAGCAGCCCGCAGGCCACCAGCACCGCCCGCTCCCGCAGCAGGCGGCTCGTTACGGCCCCTGCGGCCGCCCCGGCGATGAAGCACAAAATGATGCCGTAATACTGGGCCGCGCGGCTCCCCTGCTCTGCTTCTCCGGTCTGCAGCCAGCGGTAGAGCCGCTCCGTGCCGCTGCGCAGGTTGCCGGTGCACATGGTGGTGGCAAAGATGTTTCCATTGACCTTGCGGAAACTCTCCACCTGCACTGCGCATACAAAGGACACAGCCACGTTGGCCGCCATGTTCCAGCGCTGCGGCAGAAAGGCCACCGCCAGCAGGATGCACAGCTCCGCCAGCACGCTGAGCTGCCGCCAGTGGATGCCGGGCCAGGTCCCGGACCGGCTGCGGATACACTCAGCGGCCACCACCCCCGCGGCAAAGGCCAGCACCGGCACCAGATAGGTCAGGGCCGTCCGCCACTCGCCCTGGATGGCGTGGATCCCCAGGAGCACCATGTTGCCCGTCTCGGCATTGGCAAATACCTTCCCCCGCACGCAGTAGGAGTAGGCATCCAGAAAACCCCCCGCCAGTGCCAGCACAGCGCCCAGGGCAAAGGTCTCCGACATCTGTTTCTCTCCGGTCTTTTTCACCCAAAGCGCCTCTTTCCGCTTACCGCCGCGCAAAAGGGGGTGGGCCGGACGGCCCGCCCCCCTCGGCGTTTCTCATTCAGAAGGACAGGTTCAGCCCTCCGGTGATGCTCTGCATGGAGGCCGCCATATCGCTCTCCGCCGTGTGCAGCGCGCCGTTCACCGCCGCCACGATCAGGTCCTGGAGCATCTCCACGTCCTCCGGATCCACGGCCTCGGGGTCGATGGTCAGGCTCTTGAGCTCCCGCTTGCCGGTGACCACCGCCTCCACCACGCCGCCGCCGGCCTGGGCGGAGTACTCCTTCTCCTGCAGCTCGGCCTGCATCCGCTGCATGTCCTGCTGCATCTTCTGGGCCTGCTTGATCATGTTCATATTGATGCCGCCCATACCGCCCATGCCGGGACGGCCGCCAAATCCTTTTGCCATCGTCTCTTCCTCCTGTGTCCTATTTGATGATGATCGTCTCGTACTGGCGGCCCTTTGCCACCAGATCGTCCAGATTGTCGTGCTCCGGGGCCGCAGCCTGAGGGACTGCATGCCGTGCCTCCTGTACCGCAGGGGCCTGCCCTACCGCTACCTTGCAGCGCACCGGCCGGCCCAGGATCTCCGCGGCCGTCCTCTGCACCGCCTCCAGCGTGGAAACCTTGCCCACCAGGGACCGGGTGAAGTCGGACTCCACCCACAGCGTCAGCACATCTCCCTCCAGCCTGCCCTGCACCATGGCCGGATTGCTGAGGAAGGGGTACTCGCCCATGGGCACCCGGCCGTGGAGCGCCGCCGCGATGCCGCTCCACACATCTCCGCCGCCGGGGACGGGGGACGGTTCGGATACCGGCGGCGGTGCCGGCGCTCTGGTGGACGGCGCCGACGGCACATCGTATGCCGGCTCCCCCGGCTCCTCGGGCAGAGGAGGACGCTCCTCCATCTCCCAGGGGGGCAGGTCTTCGGGAACGGACGGCGCCGTTTGAGGCGCGCTCCGCGCCGGGGTGGGGGCCTCTTCCCGCACTGCCGCCGGGGCAGGCGGTGCGCTCTGTACCGGGGCGGCCTGTTCCGCAGGCGCGGGACGGACCCCTCCGTCGGCCATGGCCCGCTCCAGCCGGGAGATCCGGGCGCTCAGCCCGGCGGGACTGCTGTCCAGCGTGGTGTCGCTGAGCCGGATGAGGCACAGCTCGGCGTCGGTCCGCCGGTTGCCGCTGCGGGACAGGTCGGAGATGGTCCCCTGCAGCAGGCTCAGCATCTGCATGAGTCTGGGCGCATCCAGCTGGTTGGACAGCCGCCGCATGGTGCTCTCGTCATATCCGCCGGTAAGCAGGGCCGCGCCGCCCTGGGGGGCGGTCTTGCGGATGAGCAGGTCCCGGGTCAGGCCCGCCAGCTCACCCAGCAGACTGCCTACATCCTTCCCCGCGCCGTACAGCCGGCCCAGGGTCTCCAGCGCGGCGGCGGTCTCCCCCGCGGCCACATGTTCCATCAGGGCAGCCGTCTCCAGATTGCCGGCCAGTCCCAGGGCGGAGAGCACCTCCTGCTCGCCGATGACGCCGGAGGGGTTCATGCACTGGTCCAGAAGGGAGAGGGCGTCCCGCAGGCCGCCGTCGGCCAGGCGGGCCAGCAGGCCGGCGCCCTCCGCCGTCAGCTCGATGCCCTCCTCCTGTGCCACATAGCCCAGCCTCCGGGCGATGTCCCCGGGCAGGATGCGCTTGAAAGAGAACTGCTGGCAGCGGGATTTGATGGTGGCCGGTACCTTGTGCAGCTCGGTGGTGGCCAGAATGAACATCAGATGGGCGGGGGGCTCTTCCAAAATCTTGAGCAGCGCGTTGAAGGCCGCGGTGGAGAGCATATGGACCTCGTCCACGATGTATACCCGCTTGCGCACGGCGGCGGGGGTGTACACCGCCTCGTCCCGCAGGGCGCGGACCTGGTCCACACCGTTGTTGGAGGCGGCGTCCAGCTCCAGCACGTCCAGAATGGAGCCGTTTTCAATGCCCAGGCAGGCAGGACACCGGTTGCACGGATTGCCGTCCACCGGGTGCTCGCAGTTTACCGCCCGGGCCAGAATCTTGGCGCAGGAGGTCTTGCCCGTGCCCCGGGTGCCGGTGAACAGGTAGGCATGGGACAGCCGCCCCGCCGCCACCTGGCGCTTGAGGGTATCGGTAATATGGCTCTGGCCCACCACATCGTCGAAGGTGCGGGGCCGCCACTTGCGGTAAAGGGCCTGATACATCGCTGTCACCTCACATGGGCATACCGGTATGGAACTTCCCGTCTCCATTTTGATAGCAAAAAAGGAGCGGAGGATGGGGTATGACCCGACGCCTCGCTCCTCCCTTTTTCCTGCCCGGTATATGGCAAGACCGCACACCGGCCTTTGAAGTTTCCGATATGTCCGTTACCCGGGCAGCCGGCTCAGGAGCGGAACGCCCGCGGCACAGGCCGCGTTCCGCTTAGTGCTGCTTGGTTCCCCACCTGACACGGTTCACGGGGCAGCCTTGCGCGGGACCGATCCATCATTACTGCTTACCTGGGTCAGACGACACACCGAAAATCCGGGGGCCGGGATTCATCCCTGCTGCAGCGGATTGCAGGTACAGGGCACCGCTATCTCCCCGACTAGTGCGGCCTTGCCGCATACCGGACAGGCTGCGCCCATCCACGCGGAAAGCTCGTATTTATTATCATACATCATTTTACTTCAATTATCAATATCGCTTTTTGATTTTTTAAAAAAGGGCTTTACTTTTTATGTTTGGATTGCTATAATAGCTGTTGCTATGAGTTCTCCCGCCCCTGCGGCAGGACTCATGTGTATGTTCAGATCTGCCGTCAGCCAGTCATGCAGGCTGCTGCGGAGAAAACCAAATAGTGATATGGGGGCGTAGCTCAGTTGGGAGAGCGTACGGTTCGCATCCATATGCAGTCACATCCCACAGCTTAGGTTCCTTTCCAATTCAGCAGTCCGATTTCCCGGACTTTCCCCTCAAAATTGAATATCTCAAAAATCCGTTTTTCATAACTTTTTTGATTGAAAAATGGCTGATTTGGGCGGTTAGCTCAGCTGGGAGAGCGCGGCGTTCGCATCGCCGAGGTCGAGGGTTCGATCCCCTTACCGTCCACCAAAATTGGAAATCGCCGCAGTTTTCACTGCGGCGATTTTTCATTTGACCACAGAAATACCACAGACGGATTTCCGGTTTGACCACTTGACTGGCACCCCCTTCTCGGGAGTGCCCGCCTTTTTTGTTTACAGCGGCCCAGAAGTTGAGGGGCTTTCTTCGGAATCTGGGATATGACAGTGACCCGGCCAGTGCCTACGGCCACTTTATGCACCAGACGCTGTTCCTCCAGCACATAGAGGAGGTTCTGAGTTCCAGAGACCTAAAACCGAGCCAAAATATTTTGTTATCCTTCAAACTTCTCAATCTGGCAGAGCCCCATTTTCCCCCACGGGCCGCTGACCATCTTGCCCAGGGCCGAAGAAATTCGTATGGCGTGCTCTGCGTTAGCCGCGATCAGGAAGTAATCTCTCACAGTGCCTTTTGGGCAGGTGAGAACGGATACCGGTTTATTTTGAACCCCTTCGATTCCAAGCAATCTTTCTTTGAACTCCGGGAAAAAGGTCTCCAGTTTTTTCCGGGGACGGTGATTGTAGAGCACCACACTTTGTCCCCGCTTCAAGTAATCGCTCAGTTCTTCGTCCCACACATACTTGACGCTTTTCGCCGAACCCTTTCCAACACTCTTCACGATAAGACCGTTGTCGGGATCCAGAAAAACAATCTCACAGGGTGCCAATGTCTCCAAGGCATTGTTGTGCCACTGATATCGGCCAGCAACAGAAATCACTTCGTGATAATACACTGTTTTACCGGGATTCAGAAGAGCTGCTTGTTCCAGCCGAGCAATGGAGCGGACATCACTTTCCGAGATTTCCCGCAGCGCACCGGCCAGGGGTTCGTCACACACGAAATACTTCGGATTGATTTTGTGCTTTCCATCCTCATGGAGAAAGGTGCCGGTATCTCTGTCCCGCTCGCTTTCCGGCGGGTCTGCCTTATACCAGTTGACACCCAAAGAAAACCCCTCCGAAAGAAGTGCTTTCAAAAGTCCGAATTTCCAAAAATCACCAATGTCGCCCGCATACCGATCCTGCATACATTCCCTCACTTTTTCAAACGCTCATGATAGCTGTTCTTCCTCCGACAGGCGGAACACCACCATCTCATCTATCGATATTTCACTCAGTTTACAGGGAATCCCGCCCCGAAGATAGGGCTGTAACTGATAAAATGCCATGCATTGCTCCAAATGCTCCAGCAGCTTGGCAGAGCGGCGGCGGTATCCATACTGCTTCAGCAGGGTTCGCAGCTTGATGCGCACATAGCCGCAGTCCGAGAAAAATCGCAAGCGGAATCGCACTTCTTTGAAGTACAAATCCAAATTCGAAAAATCACTGAGAAAGGATTCTTCACTGAGATGAGCACCGCAATCGGCGGCATCCCGCTGAATCACAGGAAATTCCCGGTCGATACAGGGTTTCTCCCGAAGGTACAGCGACCAGTACGCCACATCCAGCAGAAAGGTACGCCTGCTTTTCGCCAAATCCGGCGCAAGAAAGCTCTGTTCCTCTGCCCATATTTTCTCCAAAAGCGCCGACTCCGCCCGGATGCCCAAGTCCCGGAAGCTCAGAAGCGCCGCCACGTCCAAAGCAGCATAAGGAAGCCCCATTACTGGTCCCCCTTGCGCCCATTACAGCTGCGGCACAGGATCTGCAGATTTTCCGGCACGCTCTTTCCGCCTTTGTTCATGGGGAGGATATGATCCACCTGGAAGGGGACCCTGCTGGCCGCTTCCATGCCGCAGCAGGCACAGCGATAGGTTCCCTGCGGCGTTTGGGCCTTGTCAAAGGCCCCATCTCTCAGTTCTTTTTCTCTCTGGGGATCCAGCTTCCCGATCTCATAGAGGGGGAGATCTTCCAACGCCTTGGTGTCATAAGTAATATGCTCGTCATAGAGGCCGGGATGGGCCAGCTTGTTTTTCTCGATCTCCACCTGATGCATAAAGTATAGCTTTCGCCCAAAGAACAGCCGCAGCAGGTTGTCATCCCCTTGGTTCCAAAGCGATTCCACATACTCCGCCGCTTTCCTCTGGCCCATATCCTCATCCCAAATGTGTTTGGCAATGGCTCCCACATTCAGGCGGCTGCGGTCAATATGGTCAAAGGTATAGAAGGCAGGGGCTGCCTCATACTGGGCATAGTACTTCAAAATGCGCACCACATCATCTGCTGAATAAGGCGGGATCATCTCGCCGCAGAAATAGGTATTCCGGCACTGGCGCTCCATCTGCCTCAGGACATCCTTGGGCAGATACTCCTCTGTCGCACCAAAACTGGAAAAGAGAGCGGGCAAATTCTCCATCATCTGGCGGTAGGCCTCTGCCGTGCTGTCATAGACCATGACCTGACAGGAGAGGTCCATGCCGTTTTCCTCCAGATAGGAAAAGGCATACATCCCCACGGGGATCCGCTGGGTAAAAGGCACCTTCTCCAAGGCAGTGGTATCGATGGAGTTATCCAGCATGGTAGCAAATTCTTCAATTTTGGAGAGGGAAATCATGCGGATCTCCCGCTGAATGCGGTCTGCCATATCGTCCGAGAACTCGTTATTCCCTTCAAACAGGCTCTCGGGATTGACCCAGGCGATATGCTCATCCCAGTCGTCCACAAAGGACACAATGTAGGCGGTATCCGTTCCTCCCGCAGCGGGTCCGCGCAGTGCGCGTCCCACCATCTGGGTCATCAGAATGGTGGAAACGGTGGGACGGGCAAGAAAGACTGTACCGGTTTTCGGCAGGTCGACACCCTCCGTCAGGATATTGACATTGATGAGAACCTGGAGTTTTCCATCCCGATATGCTTGCAGCTTCCGCTCATTGTCCTCCCGGCTTACAGTCACGCCGGTAACCGCATCCCGGATAGAGGAAACCACATAGTCCGAAGCAATCCCCTCTTTTCGGAGCAATGCATTCAGTGCGATCGCATGGTCTACATTTACCGCAAAAACAATGGTCTGGCCATATTTCTTCTGTCCTTCCCGGTAAGTATCCACAATCAGTCGATTACGGAGCGCACTGTCGGCGATCTGCCGGGCCACATCCTCCGGAAGCGTATCCAGATGCTGAATGCTCTCCCAGGCCTCCAGCCCCAATTCCTGACCATACTTCTCCTCTGTCTGGTAGCTCTCAAACACCGGCTTGGCCAGGATTCTGCGGCTGATCAGATCCTTCAGACTGATTTGATAGGTGATGCCCACATCGTTGTGCACCACCACATTGTTCTTCATCCCGTCCGTGTAGATTTTACCCAGCAGTCCCTGCTCCTCCTCCGCTGTGCGGAAAGGCGTGGCAGTCAGACCGATGAGCTTCACATAGGGCACCCTGGACCGGACATAGTCGATCACCCGCCGGTAGGTCTTTGCCGTGGAGTGGTGGGCCTCATCTACCACCAGGAAAAGTTCTTCCTCCCCGGCAAGCCACTCGTCCAGAGCGGACAGATTGCGGCCAATGCTGTCCTTGCTGACAATGAGCAGGTCGTCATCCGGGCAGATGTCAACGGTTCTGCCGTGACTGCCGGAACCGGAGATGATCCGGTAGCGGAAGCCGGAGATATGGGGAATCACCTCGGTATATGCGTACTTCTGAAAGGCCTCCGCCGCCTGGTCCAGCAGCATTTGCCGGTGGGCCATCCACAGAATTTTTTTATGCCGGTCAACGGCGTTGTGCAGCAGCCACAGCGCTGCGGTATAGGTCTTTCCTCCTCCGGTGGGCAGTACCACCAATGTGCTGAACGCCGCATTGGTATTGATTTGATCCATACACTCCATGGCCTTTTTCTGATGCTCATAGGGTACGCGGTCATTGACGCCGCTGCGGGGCGCGATCCGCCCACTGGATGTGATCTCTTTTCTCTCTCCTATCATAAAGATTCCTTCTCTCTATTTTATTCAGAAAGAGCGGCCCGCCAACTGGTAGCAGATCTGAATGGTGGAACTTTTCCCGCTGGGGGTGGTATGCACCACCACGTCTCCGGGGCTCATAGCCTGATACATGGCGCTGCATACGGAGGGCATCTTGTTCTGCAAGTCCATGGCTTTATGGATCTCACCGGAAATCAGCGTACAGCTGCTCTCGCCATTCTCCTGATACTGAGCAAGCGTTTGGAGAATATATCGAAGGATCTCCGCTGTCCCCACCTTCTGCCTTGCCTGCGCGGCTTGATTTTCCTTGGAGGCTTTGGACGTTGGGACAACGGCATAGCTTATGTGGGAGGGACCGGCCAATCTGCACTCCAGCGTCTCCAGTTCCTCATCCGTCAAAGGGACTCCATCCAGCCCCTGCTTCAGCCACATGCCGCTCTCCCGAATCTCTTTCTCCGGACTGAATCGGCCCAGCCAGGAGTTGCTGGCCTGAAAATCTTCCGTTTGGTGAAGCGAGGCAATGATCCCCTCCTCCAGACGCAGCCGCTGCTCCTGCGTTTCCACTTCAAAGGCAGAAAACGTCATGTGCGTCCTGAGGTACCGGCTGACCGCCTGCTCCACCTCTCGTTCCCGATGCAGATCCTCCATTCCTTTATAAGGAGGCCGGGAAGTATCCAGTGACCATGTTGCGAGATAGGGATCGCCGGTTTGATGCAGCAAGGCCTTCCCTATGTTTTTTCGAAAAATACTTCCGTTGTGGTTTTCCCGCACGAAGTGGTCTCTTAGCCTCTGCCGCAGGCGATCGGGGGATGTATGGGTACCCACCCGCACAATGCGGGGCATCCCACGGTAAGTCTCTCCCTCCTCAAAGACCAGATAAATCCCATTCCGGAAGGGCACCTCATCAATCTCCTCCCAAGTATATCTTGGGAGCGTGGCCAGCAGTTGGTGTAGGCGGAGACAGTGGGATGCGGAATCGATGCACAGACTTTTGCCTGTCATCTGCCGCTGCAAAAAAGCGATTCTTGACCCAATGGGGAGATTGCCCAGAGGAAGGATTGCATGCGGCAAATGGGGCAGAAGGTGCTGATAATAGCGGCGCCCAGCCAGGATAAGGAAGGTATTGTGCTCCAGATTAAACCGCTCCCCCATCTGAGCAAGTACATAGTTGGCCCAGTCTCTCTGCCTGTGCTCCGGAAGGTCGGCGAGAGTCAGGTCATAGGGTGCAATCACATCCGTCTCTTCCACCAGTCCGTATTTTGCCGACAGGATATAGACTTTGTCCGCGTTCCGCTTGGCGTATTGGTAAGAAAGCGAAAACAGCTGACTGGGCGCATACAGTTCCCGGGCAGAGCATGGGTGGTCCGCCTTTAATTTACTGCAGGAAATCAGCGCAATCCTCATGGGGTTGATTCCTCCCAGTTCATTTTCTCTGAATCAATTTCTCCGAGCACTATGATCCTGTGCCGCAAAATACCCTTCCAATCGATATGGCTCCAACAGCGGCAGGTTCTTTTTTGAGAGGTTCAGGCCCCACTCCGGCTTGCTGTGCTGCCCCGGTTTGTCATAGTTCCGGTCAACAAACAGCCCATTGGGGGCTTTCCAAACCTGAGCAGGGATCACATAACACGCCGGCAGAGCACCGTCCTCAAACAGCAGCAGACACACCAGCCGCCGGGGCGAGAGCACCATCTTGTCCTTCCGGATATAGACGTAGTCCAGGTTCCGAACAGCCTTTACCTGAATCTCATAATACTGATCATCTGCCGGGTTCCTTGCCACAAAGTCAACACCATGATCATCCACCTCGGAGGTGTAGACATCATATCCGTAGGATACAAACTCCATTTTTGCGTAGTACTCAGCATATCGGCCCAATTGCAAATGCGAGAGTTTGGACCAGGCGGTATTTGGCATCTTCTCCATTGCCTCTTTTCTCTGGGAATTTCGTCGAACTTTCCTATCGCATCCAGTATACCGTCCCTTCCTATATTCGGCAAGTAGCAACATTTTCGTTCAGAGAAAATATATATCCAGCTATGGAAATGATCCATCACAAATTGGGAGGGCTGCGCTTGTTTCAGGCGCAGCCCTCCCGGTTTTCTTTCATATTATCCCTGCCTTTGGAACTCCGCCCGAATCTCGTCATAGTACCGATGCACCGTGGAGCGATCCATCTGTAATTCTCTGGCGATCAAGGACTTGCTGGATACGCCGGGGTGCTCTCGCAGGTAGGCGGCGATGGCCTTCTTTTTGGGACTCACCCCGTCGGGATATTCCGTACTTGCGCCGGAGCGGAGAGCTGCGATCTCCGCTTTCATCTCCAGGATCAGCACCCTCAACTTCTCCTCGCACTCCTCACGGGTCTTGGCATAGACATTTCGGGAGTGTTTTTTGCCGTCCGGCCACACCGGGGAATAGCGGCCCTCCCAGAGGTGTTCTCGCAGTTGGCTGACGCACCCGGTTCCCGGCCTGCGGCGGGGCGGCTGAACCGGCTCAAAGTCCTGCTTTGGGGGTTCGTCTGTCTGTTCCGGCATGAGCTCCACTTCCGCCTTGGCGATGCCCTGATCGATGCTCAGCGCCGCCTTGCGGCGCATCTCGTCGGTGATATGGGTATAGGTGTTCAGCGTGGTCGCCGAGGAAACATGGCCGATGATGGTGGAGAGCGTCTTTACATCCATTCCGTTCTCCAGGGACAGGGTGGCAAATGTATGGCGTAAATCATGAAATCTTACACGCTTACACCCTGCACGCTCCAAAATCACTTGGAGTCTCTTTCGGACATAGCCGGGGTCGATGGGTTGCTCCGGCTTGATTCGTGAGGGAAACATCAATTCAGAGAACACACCCTTTTTGTACTCAGCCAGCAGCTCCACCATGGCGGGCGGCAGGATGATGGTGCGGTTGGCCGCTTTGGTTTTGGGCTCATTGAGGATCAGCTTTCCACTTACGGGATAGATCTGCTTGTCGATACGCAGTTTTCCAGTGGCGAAGTCCAGGTCGTCCCATCGGAGGGCCAGCAGCTCACCCCGACGCATCCCGGTGGTCAGTTCCAGCAGGAAGAGTTCATACATTCCCTCCGCCTTGGCCTGGATGAGAAAGCGCTGGATCTCCTCCTGGGTCAGAATTTTCATCTCCTTACCCTTCATCGGTGGGAGTTTACAGCCCACCGCCGGGTTGGTGTGGATCAGTTTCTCCTCCACCGCCTTGTCCAGGGCCATCTGGCAGACGGCGTGGCAGCTGCGCACCGAGCGGTCCGCCATGCCGGGGCCTCGTCGCTCCACATTGGCCTTCCGCCCGCTCTCCTTCATGCGTCGGAAGAACTGCTGGAGCTCCGCCTGGGTCAGTTGGTTCAGTGGGATGTCTCCCAAACCCGGGATCAGATGATTGTAGATGTGCTGGGCTATGATTTAGTCTGGCAGAAGCGCCGGGAGGTGAGGTAATATCGCAGGACCTGCTTACGGCTATATCCGTGTATCAAGCAAAGATCAGAACGAGGACAGGCAGCTTGTGGCTATGCGGAATAAAGTATATCGATAGCTAATATGACCCGCTTTTGTCTCAAGATAGCATAAAATAATTAACGATAAACATTAAAAATCTCTTGACAAAGCATATGTATCGGTATATACTGCAAACATAACGATAAACGTTAAATAATTTATGTTTTGCGTAGGAGACGTTCTTATGAATTCTAAAACTCTTTCAAACTTCCACAAGTTCGGCAAAGTGGGCAAGATTGCAATGACAGTCTTAATGGTCATAGCAATCTTAGCGGCTGCAGCGAGCTGTGTAGCTACAATTTTTGTGTCTACGCTTCCAAAGAATGCGCTAACAGTTCGCGTTACCAATCATGCCGAATTCAGGATCAACGAAAAGAATTTCGATTCCCTGTGGGACATTCTTGCAGATGGTTTTTCTTGTGCGGGGGACGTAAGCCCCGAGGCAATGCTGAGCGGTGGAAATAATAAGATTATTCCTCCTGAAGATCAGGATTTCAATATGGAACTCTCATTTTTCAACCAGTCATTTTCTTCCGCCAAAATTCATTCCGAAGAAAACACAAAAGTGATCGAAGCCACGTCATCGCCTGCTGAGTACCGTTCGGCGAATTTGGTGTCAGTCCTTATCTTCGCGACTTTGTTTGCTGCTTCTGCTGCCGCAGCTCTGTTTATGCTGAAAAGACTGTTTGCGGTGCTTGCAAAGTGTGAATCTCCGTTCTGCGAAGAACTTGTGACAAAGATGAGAGCATTCGGTTTTTCTCTTCTTCCCGTTGCGCTGTTTGCCACCATTGGTGAAACGCTGTCTACCGCGTTCCTGTCTGCCGGAAGAGACACCGGGATCAGCATTCAGTGGGGCGTCTTAATTGCTTTCGCCGTAACAATGTGTTTGGTGACTGTATTCAAATACGGGGTTCAGCTCCAAAAAGAATCGGATGAAACGCTGTAAGGGGGCGGACAATGGGACATATTGTTTTAAGGCTGGACCGCGTAATGGCGGACCGGAAAATGAGCCTGAATGAGTTGTCGGAGAAAGTCGGCGTTGCAAATGTGAACCTTTCCAAGATGAAGAACGGGCATATCAGCGCCATCCGGTTTTCTACATTGGCTGCGATATGTGACGTGCTGCAATGTCAGCCGGGTGACATATTGGAATACAGCCCTGAAGAATAAAATGAACGTGGATGAAGCATATGCCGATAAAAAGGGCAAACGATGACCATGGCGCCGGAGCAAATCCTCAAGGATCTCTTTGTAAGAACTGAAACATAACAAGCGGAAAAACGATAAAACGGAAATTCCCTGTAAGGTGCCCGCCTTACAGGGAATTTATTCTGATCATCTATAATCTTACATTAAACTTGGAATAGCCCAAAAATATTCCACTTGACTTCTGAAACGAAAACGGATATGGTGCCGTCTAATAGGATGAAGCCGCTTCAAGTACCGGGGGAAACACTATGGAACAAATCGAAACAAAGAAAGCTCAACTTTCAGCCGCCATGGGAGACCAGCAGATCATTCAGTTGTTCTTTCAGCGGTGTGAGGAAGCCATTACCCAGACCCAGAAGAAATATGGTGCGCTGTGCCGCAGTGTGGCCCAGCGGCTCCTGACTGACCCCAGGGACACGGAAGAGTGTGTCAGTGACACCTACCTTCGTGTCTGGAATGCCATCCCGCCGGAACGCCCCCGCTCTTTGCGGGCCTATCTGGCCCGCATCACCCGGAATCTGGCATTGGACCGCTATAAGTACAATACTGCCGCCCAGCGCAGCACCGCCCTCACCGACGCTTTTGAGGAATTGGAACCCTGGATCGTTGCCGGACAGGGTGATCCGGACACAGAACTGGATGCATCAGAGCTGCGCCGGGTGCTGAACGGCTTCCTGCGCCGTCAGAGCGCTGAGGCCCGCGTGTTCTTTTTGCGCCGCTACTGGTATGGAGAGAGCATCCGGGAGATCGCGGAAGAATGCTGTGTCAGCGAAGCAAAGGTTAAGACCTCCTTGTTCCGCACACGGGAACGGCTGCGCACGGAACTGGAACAGGAAAGGATCAGACTATGAATCAAACTCGTTTTCAAAAATGGATGAACGCCGTGGACGATGACCTGCTGGAGGAAGCGCAGCAGCCTATGAAAAAGAGACGGTCCTGGCTATACAGCGCCGGGGCGATTGCCGCCTGTCTTGCCGTGGCTGTAACTGCCGTCACCATGACCTACCGAGGCACTGACCAACCGGGCATGATCGCAAACCCCATGCACGAATCCAGCGCAGCTGAGTTTCAGCGGCTGGGGTACTCCATCCCCCTGCCGGAAAGTGCCTCCGGCACCTCTTACTACCTGATCGACACAGGGGAAAGCGACAAGCAAATGGCCGAAGTCAATTTTGAACAGGGCGGACAGTCGTACTACTGTCGTGCCTTAAAGGCAGAGCAGCCCCAGGACATCTCCGGTATTTATGCTGACTGGACGGAGAGCCTGGACTGGAGCGGCGAAGATGTTTCCGTCCAGCTGCGCAAGTCCGAGGATGCGGCCTGGGTGGGCTGGTATGCTCCGGAGGCCGAGACGCAGTGGTGTGTTGTCGGTGGCAGCGATGCCCAGATGCTGCTGGACACTGCCCAAACCATTGTGGAGAAGCTGGGGTACGTCATGCCGCTGTATCCGATGGAAAGTGTGGAGGACGCCTTTGCCGACGGCGGATACTCTGCGGACTTCACGGCAGCGGACCTTGTCAAAACCGGGGATGGGTATTCCCTAACCGCGGAGATCTATGACTATGACCGCTATGAACTGGAAGATATTCAGGGTTTGAAAGAAGGCGACCAGATCCAGGTCTGTCGGAAGCCGGTGACCGTTGAGAGCATCCGGCGGGATAACGGCACTGTCATCATCAACGGCGGCATCGAAAGCGGCGGCGTAGAGCTGATTGAGGATGACGGTCTGTACCGCACCTACGCAATGGATGACCATCCGATCTACTATGATCTGGGAACGATCACCCTGCCCCTATCTACCGACTGCACCTTTGAAGATCACGCCGACCTGGAACAGGAGCCTGACGGCTTGGTTCATGAGTATGAGGACGTCCCTGCGGCTATTCAGGCCAGTGAAACGCCCTTCAACTGCTATAACACGGTCATCACTGTCCGGCAGGAGCAGGTGGTGCAGATCATCCGCTATTGGATTCCCTGATGGATCGACATATAGAATCGAGGTAACATGATATGATTCAGAAAGAAAAATACAACGCAAAAAAGATACTTGCCCTGATCCTGTCTCTCGCCTGCGTGACAGGGCTGCTGGCAGGGTGCGGCCGACAGAACACCAGTGAAGGAAAAGCTGACGGAAGCTCCTTGGAAGAACAAACATCCGACACCTGGTATGAAATTGATCAGGAAGCAGGCATTCTGACCGTCCGCCTTCCCGCCGAAAAGGAAGGATTCATTTGGAACTTTACCATCGACGACACCACCCTGTTGGAGCTGGTCACGGATGAGGACAATGACGGCACCTTTGTTGCCAGCTTCCGGGCGCTGGGAGACGGCGAGACAACTGTGTCTTTCTCCTATGCCAGGGATGATGCGCTGGAGGAAATCCGGGCGCTGAATGTTACCTGCAAGGGCGAAAAAGTGGTCGGTATCTCCAACGCTTCCGTTATGCCCATCAGCGGGCAGGATGATCAGGAGATCACAGACCTTCGAAACAGCAACAGCATCCCCATGATTATGAAGGAACACAGCGCGGTGACCTGCGTCTCTGAGACCTGGGACGGAGAAAACAACTGGCAGAATAAGACTGTCCGGCAATTCGTCAGTTCCGATGGCCGCCTGTGGTACGACTATGAACAGTACGATGACGCTGACCAGGTAGTATACTGCGAGGCGGGATACATCAACGATGACGTTCCCGGTGCCCTGTATACCTGCGAAAAAGACGCTCTGAAGACGATGACGCTGTGTCCGGCATCTGAGTATGAAGCCATGGTGTCTGACCGCTGGCTGGCGCGTCAGGCGGGTGACTATGAGACCGTTACGGACAAGACCGACAGCACGGAGTATGGAACCGCCACCCTGACTGCCGCCAGACAGAATCGTCTGACAGGGATCAGCAGTGAGGTCATTTACTTTATCGACGATGCGACCGGCCTCATCACCGGCATGGAGGTGACGGAGCATAGTGCAGAGGACGGCAGCGTAGTCTCCGTGACCCGCAGCAATATTCTC